>JASHTA010000002.1 GCA_030040795.1 Gammaproteobacteria bacterium
GGTCTCGCCGGCCAGGATGGCCGCATCTATCTGCACGGCATTGCGAAGGCCGGCATATTGACCGTCCGCTGGGGCTCTGCGCCCGATCAGCAGTGCGCCTTCAAGTACCAGCTGCCCCCGGAGCGCAAGGGCGATGGCCCGTTCCTGCGCATCGACGCCACGTGCAAGGTCGAAAGGGTGACGCAGGCCAAGCCCAAGAGCGGCGGCGAGACTGCCGTGGACAGCATCATAGGAGAGCGGTAGCTGTGAACCGAGCGGTAATCCTGAGCCCAGCGGGAGTCACGAGCCGCGCGGGAGTCATGAGCCCAGCGGGCGTCATGAGCCGTGCGGTAATCGTGCGCCACGCGATACGTTGGCTGCAGCGCGTATTGCCGCTGAGCGCAGCGGGCCTATTGGTGCTCGCCGGCGCTCCGGCCCTTGCGCAGACGGTCACCTTCTCGCCCGCGACGTTGTCGTTCTCACCCGCCGGACCTTATTCGGTTCCCCGGGATGCGGCCGTGGGCAGCCAGATCGCGAGCGCCCAGTCCACTGCCACCGCGAACAAGGTCAACTGCGCGGTAATCGAGACGGCCACCGTCAACGGAACGGAAATCTCGGCCGGGAGCGGCGTCTATCAGACGAGCGTGAGCGGCATTGGAGTCAGCTTTTACGTGGTGACCAGCTCCGGCCAGACTCTGATCACCTCGACCGGAGGAGGCTATACCTCGGGAACGATCAGCGCCCCGGGCAATGGGGCGCTTCCCGGCATTCAGGCGAATCTGGTGGTGACGGGGCAGGTGGTCTCCGGCTACGCGCTCACCAGCCTGCCGAGTGTGACCGTCACTTTCTCCCCCACGGGCGGCTGCACCTGGAGTACGGGCCTATCCAACACGCTCGCGACGAGTGCCAACAACAGCGCGGTCGTACCCATCACCTGCACCGTGACGACCCCCACCGTGAGCGTGAATCTGCCGACCGTATCGCTCACCGCATTGAGCTCGGTAGGCAGCACGGCCGGGGATACGAGCTTCCCGATCGGCCTGAGCTGCGCGTCGGGCGCCAACGTCTATATCACCTTGACCGATGCCACCACGCCGAGCAATACCTCCTCGCTGCTCACGCTTGCCTCGAGCTCCACGGCGCAAGGCATCAAATTGAGGATCCTCAACACCGCCGGACCGGTGTCCTTCGGACCCGACTCGGCCGTGGTCGGCAACACCCATCAATGGTTTCTGGGTGCCTCGAGCAGCGTCAACGTCGTTCCGCTCACGGTGCAGTACTATCGCGACGACACCAACCCTTCGGGCACCGAATCGGCCACGTTGTCCGCGGGCAGCGTGCACGCGCAGGCCACGTTCACCATGAGTTACCAGTGACGGCGAAGAAGCCGCGCTGCTGATGCGCGGGGTGTACGGCGGCGCTGATAGAATGTGGGCCATCTCCACGCGAGCTGCGGCCATGGACTTCGAACGCGATTCGCCGAACTTCTTCTCGGGTCCTTACGTCGATCGGCGGTCCGAGCAGCGCGAGGCCGCCTCTTGGCTGTCCGAGGTGCGCGCGGATCCCCGCGCGCGCTACCTCATTGCCTCGGGCACCGCCCAGCTGATCCGTGGCGCCGGACCGGAAGCCGCCGAGCCGCGCATCGCGTTTCTGCCGGCCGACCATCCGCTCGTCCGGGCGGCGGGCGAGGCCGAGCTGGTGCTGCTCGGCTGGTTCGAGGGCACGCCGTGCCTGCTGGTCGATGTCGGTCCCGGCCGCTCGCCGGACCTGCCTCCCGGCACGAGCTTCGAGGAGCTGCGGCCGCTCTCGGCCCGAGTGCCGCGCGAGGAGGCGGCGCTGCTCGCCTACGCCCGCGCGCTGTCGATCTGGCGCCTCAGGAATCGGTTCTGCGGACTCTGCGGCTCGCCGACCCGCCCCGAGCGAGCGGGCCACGTCATCCGCTGCACCAATCCGGACTGCGCCCAGCAGATCTTTCCGCGCATCGAGCCGGCCGTCATCGTCCTGGTCACCGACGGCGAGCGAGCGCTCCTCGGACGCCAACCCACCTGGCCCCCCGGCCGGTACTCGACGATCGCCGGGTTTGTCGAGCCGGGCGAGAGCCTCGAGGACGCAGTGGTCCGTGAGGTGCTCGAGGAGACCGGCGTGCGGGTGAAGCGGGTCGACTATCACTCCTCGCAGCCGTGGCCCTTTCCCTCGTCGCTGATGCTCGGGTTTCATGCCGTCGCCGAGGCGAACGCATCGATCCAGGTCGGCGGCGAGCTCGACGATGTGAGATGGTTCTCGCGCGAGGAGCTCGCCTCCGGCATCCCCCTCCTACCGCCGGCGCACGCGATCTCGTTTCGCTTGATCGCCGACTGGTTCGACGCGCGCTCACCCGTGCCGCTCGCGGCGCTGCGCGCCTGAGCCCGTGTGCCTGCTCGTCATTGCCTGGCAGGCTCACTCTCGCTACCGCCTGATCGTCGCGGCGAATCGAGACGAGTTTCACGACCGTCCGGCCGCTCCTCTTCATCAGTGGAGCGAGGCGCCCGGAATTCTCGCAGGCCGGGATCTGCGGGCAGGCGGCGCCTGGCTCGCGCTCGACCCGGCGCGCCGCTTCGGTGTGGTGACGAACTATAGGGATCTTCAGCGCCCTGCGCCCGAGGCACCCTCCCGAGGCCGGTTGATCCCGGACTACCTGTCCCAGGTGCGCGGCGCGGAGGAGTTTCTCGAAGCCCTCGCGCCGGTCGCCGAACAGTACTCAGGCTTCAACCTGCTGCTCACGGACCGTACCGGATTGTGGTACGCGTCGAACCGCGCGCGCCCCTTCTTTCGCGCGCTGCCGCCGGGCATCTACGGCCTCAGCAATCATCTGCTCGATACCCCGTGGCCCAAGCTCGTGCGGGTCCGGCGCGCATTTCAGTCGTTGCTCGACGCCTCGCCGACGCTGGACGCCGACGAGCTCCTGGCGAGGCTCGCAGACCGCACGCCGGCGGAGCCGCACGAGCGGCTTCCGCAGACTGGGCTCTCGCCCGAGTGGGAGCGAACGCTGTCCTCACCTTTCGTGCTCCATCCGGAATACGGCACTCGCTGCTCGACCGTCGTCTTGCTCGAGCCCAACGGCGGCGGCCTCGTCCGCGAGCGGCGCTTCGATGCCGCCGGTGCGGTGAACGGAGAGACGGAAGTGTGGCTGAGGCGCGGCGAGTGGCCATAGCCATCCCTCGGCAGCGGCATGAAAATATTGATCTCCTCCATCGGATCCCGCGGCGACGTTCAGCCGATCCTGGCGCTTGCGATCGAGCTGCGATCGCTGAGCCAGGACGTGAGGCTGTGCGTCGCTCCCAACTTCAAGGATTGGGTGGAATCCCTCGGCTTCGAGTGCCTGCCCATCGGGCCGGATCTGAAGCAGCTCACCGGTGGAACGGCGCCGAGGCCGCCCGTCAAACCGTCCGCGGAGCAGCTGCGCCAGCTCGCCGTTCACAGCGTCCGCTCCCAGTTCTCGGTGCTCACCGAGGCGGCACGGGGCTGCGATCTGGTCGTCGGCGCCGGCGCGTTGCAGATCGCCACTCGCTCGGTGACCGAGGCCCTGCGGATCCCCTATGTGTTCGCGAGTTACTGCCCGGCCGTCCTACCCTCACCGGACCACCCTCCGCCGAAGATCGGCATGCATCATCCGCAATCGCTGCCGGCCGGCACGAATGCCTCGCTCTGGGAGGAAGAGGAGCGCCGCTGGAATGGGCTGTTCCGTGACACGCTGAACGAGGAGCGAGCCCAGGTGGGCCTTGCTCCGGTCGAGAGCGTGCACCGGCACATCATGACCGACCGTCCTTGGCTCGCCGCCGATCCGGCTCTCGCGCCCGCCGCGGCGGCTGCAGAGATGCGAATCCTGCAGACAGGCGCCTGGCTCCTCGCCGATCCGAGCCCCCTTCCCGGTGAGGTCGAGGAGTTTCTCGAGGAGGGAGAGCCTCCCGTCTATTTCGGCCTCGGCAGCATGCGCGCCGCAGAGGACACGAGCCGCGTGCTCCTGGAGGCGGCCCGGTCGTTGGGACTGCGATCGATCCTCTCGCAAGGCTGGGCGAATCTGCGTCCGGCCGATGCCGGCTCGGACTGCCTCTCCGTCGGCGATCTGGCGCACGAGAGGCTCTTTCCTCGAGTGGCCGCCATCGTGCATCACGGCGGCGCGGGCACGACGACCTCCGCCGCAAGGGCCGGCAAGCCGCAGGTGATCGTGCCGCACCTCTACGATCAGTATTACTGGGCGCACCGCGTGCAGCGGCTCGGTATCGGAGCCGCAGGTCCCTCTCGTGAAGATCTAGCGGCGGCAGCGGTCGCCTCGGCAGTCCGGGAATGCTTCAGGCCCGAGATCGCCGAGCGCGCCCGCTCTTTTGCGGGTCGGATCGAGTTGCATGGAGGGCGGCGGGCGGCGGCGCGGCTGGTCGAGGAATTCAGCCGCGGGCGACCGAACGCCTGAGCTCCTGCGCTACGCCGCTCTGCGCTACGTCACTCGGCGCTAGGCCATTCCCTGGGCGCTACGCCGCTCCCTTGACATCCTTACGCATTATTATGCATAATGCGCGCAAATTTATGCACACTGGCAGGACCGATGCTGACCGACCATTCCCAGCTCGAGCGCCGCAGCGC
>JASHTA010000364.1 GCA_030040795.1 Gammaproteobacteria bacterium
CCTGCCGCTCGATGAGCCAGCGGGAGAGCTTGGCGGCGGTCGTGGTCTTTCCAGCCCCCTGAAGGCCCGCGAGCAGCACGATGACGGGTGGCTGGACGCGCAGGCCGAATCCGGCGCGAGCCCCGCCCATCAAGGCGACCAGCTCCTTGTGGAGGATGCCGATGAACGCCTGGCCGGGCGTGAGGCTGGCGGCAACCTCGGTGCCGAGCGCCTGGGTCTTGACCGAGTCCACGAAGCGCTTGATCACGGGCAGCGCCACGTCGGCCTCGAGCAGGGCGACGCGCACCTCGCGCAGGGCCTCGGTGACATTCTCCTCCGTGATGCGTCCCCGTCCTCGGAGGCTGTTGAGGGTGTGCGTGAGGCGCTGAGTCAGAGTGTCGAACATCGGGGGTGCATTATAGGGGTGGGCCGCCCGTTTTCCCGCGCAGCGCCGCTGGCCCTATGCTAAGGGGTAGCGGCCCCCGAACGAGGGCACGCGGGCCCGCCTCCGAGGACTACCGCCTTGAACGAAGCTCCGACTCTGCTGCTGGTGCTGCTGCTCATCGGTCTCGTCATCGTCATCGCGTTCTCCTCCGGCACCGAGGTCGCGATGCTCTCGGTCAATCGCTACCGGGTTCGCCATCGAGCCGAGGTCGGGCAGCGCACGGCGGCGGTGCTCGAGCGGCTGCTCAAGCGGCCGGACGATTGGCTCGGCGTCAATCTCGTGATTCTCGCCGCCGCGAGCGTGTTCGCCTCCCAGGCGGCGACCCTCCTTGCGCAGCGCACGGGCCTGAAGTTCGCGCTCTCGCTGACCGGCGTCGGGCTGACGATCATCATGATCGTGCTCGGGGAGCTCGTGCCGAAGATATTCGCCGCGGCGCACTCCGAGACGGTCGCCCTGCGCTCGGCCTACATCTATCGCACGCTCGTCGCGAGCGCCCGGCCCGTGCTGTGGCTCACGAGCCATACGGCATATGCCGTCCTGCGCCTGTTCGGCGCGGGCATGAGAACCGGAGACAGCGCGGCCCTCGGCACGGAGGAGCTGCGCGCCGTGGTCGCCGAGGCGAGCCCCCTCATTCCGGCGCGGCACCGGCAGATGCTGCTCTCGATCCTCGATCTCGGCGAGGTGACGGTCGACGACATCATGATCCCGCGGCAGGAGATCGACGGCATCGACATCACCGAGAACTGGGAGGACATCCTGGAGAAGCTGCGGCAGACGCCGCACACGCGGCTTCCCGTCTTCGACGGCGAGCTCGACAACCTGATCGGCATGCTGCACATGAAGCGCGTCGCGCGCGAGCTCCTGCGCGACTCGCTCACGCGCGAACGGCTGATCGAGATCGCCTCGACCCGCCCGCCTTGCTTCGTGCCCGAGCGCACGCCGCTCGCGGTGCAGCTTGCGAACTTCCAGCGCGACCGCCGCCGCCATGCGTTCGTCGTGAACGAGTATGGCGACATCGAGGGTCTCGCGACGCTCGAGGACATCCTCGAGGAGATCGTCGGGGAGTTCACGAGCAACCCCGCGACGGTCACGCACAAGGACGTGCACGTCGAGAAGCCGGGTGTCTTCATCGTCAACGCGAGCGCGACGATCCGCGCGCTCAATCGCGCGCTGCAATGGCACTTGCCGACCGACGGCCCGAAAACCGTGAACGGGCTGCTGCTCGAGCAGCTCGAGACCATCCCCGAGCCGGGCACGACCGTGCGGGTCGGGGAGTATCTGTTCGAGGTGCTGCAGATCGCGGACAACGCTGTACGGACCGTGCGCGTGCGCACGAACCTCCCGGCCGCGTAGCCGCGCGTGCTACGCAAGCGCCGCGAGGGCCTCCGACACGCGCGCGATCGGCATGACCTCGAGTCCGGCGAGCGGCTTGCGCGGGACGTTGTCGCGCGGAACGATGGCTCGCTTGAAGCCCTGCTTCTGCGCCTCCCGCAGCCGCTCCTCGCCGTAGGCGACGGGCCGCACCTCACCCGTCAATCCGATCTCGCCGAAGGCGACGACGGAGCGCTCGAGCGCGCGCTCGCGAAGGCTCGACACCAGCGCGAGGATGACCGGCAGATCCCAGGCGGTCTCGCCGATCTCCATGCCGCCCACGACGTTCACGAACACGTCATGCTCCTGGAGCGAGACGCCGCCGTGCCGGTGCAACACCGCAAGCAGCATCGCGAGGCGGTTGGCGTCGAGACCCTGCGCGATACGCCGGGGCGCGCCGAACACCATCCGGTCGACCAGCGCCTGAAGCTCGATGAGAAGCGGCCTGCCGCCTTCGTGTGTGACGGTCACGATGCTGCCCGCGGCGGGCTCGGGTGCCCGAGCGAGGAAGATGGCCGCGGGATTGCGCACTTCCTTCAGCCCGGCGTCGGACATGGCAAAGAAGCCGAGCTCGCCGACCGATCCGAAGCGGTTCTTGGTCGCCCGCACCACACGGAAGCGGCTGCTCACCTCGCTCTCGAAATAGAGCACCGTGTCGACGAGGTGCTCGAGCAGGCGGGGACCCGCGATGGCGCCCTCCTTCGTCACGTGGCCGACGATGATGACGGCCGTCCCGCTCGTCTTGGCGAACCTCACGAGCTCGGCCGTGGACTCCCGCAGCTGCGAGACGGTGCCCGCGCTGCCCGTCGTGCTTCCGGACTGCATGGTCTGGATCGAATCGATGATGAGGAGCGCCGCCTCGAGCTCCTCCGCGCGGGCGGTGACCGTCTGCAGGTCCGTCTCCGCGATGATGTGCAGACGGTCGGCGCCGAGGCCCAGCCTGCGCGCGCGCAGGCCGATCTGCGCCACGGACTCCTCCCCGCTGGCATAGAGCACCCCGCGATCGCCTGCCGCATGGGCGGCGACCTGGAGCAGCAGCGTCGACTTGCCGATCCCTGGGTCCCCGCCGAGGAGGCTCACCGAGCCCTGCACGATCCCCCCACCGAGCACGCGATCGAGCTCGGACTGCCCGGTATGCAGCCGCTCCACGCCGCCGGCGAGCTCCCGGTCCAACCGTCGGGGCAAGGCGGCAGACCGCGGCCGGGGCCCGGCCGTACCCGGACGCGGCGCCAGCCGCTCGACGAGCGTGTTCCAGGCGGCGCAGTGCGGACACTGGCCCTGCCACTTGGGAGCCTGACCGCCACAGGCATCACAGATGAAGATCGAGGGCACGGAGCGCGTCGCCATGGGCGTCATCTTGCTACGCTATCCTGGCGGCGCAAGCCGTCCGGGCGCATGGCCCCTTTGTTGACCAGACTAACGGTTTGTGACCAGACGCTCGGACAGGTATTTCCGCAATGCTAGCTTATGCAACCAAGAACGGGGCGTCGGCCAGGGAGCGCCGAACAGGCCCCTTTGCTTGGGGAGCGCCACTAACGTGAGCATCGGGCTCGTGTCGCGCGGGCGAAAAGTACCCTCGGAGCGGGTGGTCGGTCAGTTTAACGTGATGCACGTCACAGTTTTTGAGAGCGGCCGACGCCTCGCCGAAGGCAAGCCGGAGATCGAGCGATGAGTCCGCGGGGCAACCTGCGAGGCAAGGTCAAGCTCGTGGGCGAGACCGACATCGGCAAGGTGCGCGAGCACAACGAGGACACGATCGCCTTCGATCCCGAGATTGGGCTGCTGGTCGTGGCCGACGGCATGGGCGGCTACAACGCAGGCGAGGTGGCGAGCGGCATCGCGGTCAAGACGATCGTCAATCTGGTGCACGAATCGGTCGAGCGCGAGGATCAGCGCATCAACGATCCGGCGACCGGCATGTCACGCTCGAGCATCATCCTGCGCGACGCCATCCACCGAGCCAACAAGATCATCTATCAGACCGCCCGGACGCAGCCGCAGTGCGAGGGGATGGGCACCACGGTCGTGAGCGCCCTGTTCTTCGACAACAAGATGGCGATCGCTCATGTCGGCGACTCGCGCCTGTACCGGCTGCGGAGCGGCAAGTTCGAGCAGGTGACCATGGATCACTCGCTCCTGCAGGAGCTCGTGGACCGCGGGTTCTACTCGGCCGAGGAGGCCCAGCGCGCGACGAACAAGAACTACGTCACACGCGCGCTCGGAGTCGAGCCGAACGTGGAGGTCGAGGTGCAAGAGGTCCCCGTTCAGAAGGGCGACTTCTACATTCTGTGCTCGGATGGGCTCTCCGACATGGTAGAAGACGACGACATTCACTTAACGATCACCACCTTTGGTGCTAATCTGGATACTGTTGCCAAGCAATTGATTCAACTGTCGAATGACAACGGGGGTCGAGACAACATCTCCGTCGTCATGGCTCACGTCCTGGAGGCTTTCCCGGCCAACAAGGGGATTCTCGACAAGATCCTGGGTTGGTTGGGTTAAGAGAAGAGGCACGCATGGCAAGGTTGATATTGAGCCTGGATACCCAGGTGATG
>JASHTA010000365.1 GCA_030040795.1 Gammaproteobacteria bacterium
CCGAAGGGCACCGCGGAGCCATCGGGCAAACGTACGGTCGCGAGGACGGGACGCCCGCCCACGGTCTGGAAGCGGATCATCACGACGGAATCCTCGCGGGGCGCGACGAACTCGGTCGTGCTCTTGAATTCCACATCCGGAGAGGTGGTGCCATCCGGATCGATGGTGACGGTATTGAGTCGATAGGGCAGCAGGAACGGCAGCACCGCGTATCCGGACCTGTCGATGACGGTGCCGACGCTATTGGTCACGCGGGCCCCTTCGGCACCGATGGCCTCGACGATGCCGATGGTGTCGGTCATCTGATTGGACAGAGTGATGCCGCCGGGATGCACGACTACGCCGCCGGTCGCTCCCAGGGACTGCTGGGAATATCCGGTCCCCTCACTGGCGGTGGCCGATACGCTGCTGTATGCGCCCGTGTACTGGCCGCTCGCCGTGAAGGAGTCATCACCGGCGGCCTCACTGGCCGAGCCGCTGTAAGTGAACTGGTTGTTCTCGCCCACGGTGCCGGTGATGATCTCCTGGGCGCTGCGGGTGCTCACTCCGCCTGTCGTGTCCTGGATGAGGTTCGTCGGGAGCGTGGGAGAGTGTGGAGAGCCTCCCAGCGGCAGCGAGAAGTTGACGAGCACCCGGTTGTCGGGCTGTCCGGTGAGCTGGTTTTGCTGGTGGGCAATCGAGGCGCTGTAGCTCACGGACGTGCCCCATAACCGCAGATGGTTGGTGTAGCCGGCCTGGAACTGCGTCGTCGCGCCCGATGAGTTCCAGTAGGTGAGCACGGAGCCCGTCAAGTAGAAGTTACCCCATCCGCCTGGGATGGTTTGGTTGATGTTGATCTGCCACTGGCTGCGCGCGTGATAGAAGCTTCCAGGCCCGGCGATCGAGAGCGCCGCCTGTCGAGCCGACAGTGCATCGCTGAAGGAATAGAAGCCGCTGGAGGAATAGCGGTACGTGGCGAGCGTGATGTTGGTCTGGGAGTAGCCGAGCAGCTTGCTGTAACTAAGGCGCAGACTCTGTCCGGTGGTGGAATCGGCCTCCGTGATGTCGGTTTTGGCCTCGGTCACATCGGCTGCCGCGGCGCCGAGTATCGTGTTGAGCGCGATCCCCACCAGGCCGGCGTCGTAGTGCTCTGCGATCACCGCGCCCGTATAAGCGGTCAGGTAGTCATTGAAGCCGTGCTGCAGCGTCGCCTGAGTGAAACGATCCGCTTCGGTAAGGTAGGGTTCCTCCACTTCGCCGGCCACGGCGGTGTAGCGCCACACGCCCGGACGCAGGAGCTGCACCAGAGAGGCGTACGGAACCGTGAAGCTCTCCTGGCTGCCGTCGGCCTCGTAGACCGTGACCAGGAGGTCGCCGCCGTAGCCCGTGGCATACAAGTCGTCTATCTCGAAGGCCCCGGGCGAGACGGTGGTCTCCAGGATGACGTTGCCGCGCTGCGTGATGACGACCCGCGCATTGGTCCGTGCAATGCCACGTACGACCGGTGCGTATTGAAGCTGCGAATCCGGCAGCATCTGATCGTCGCTCGCGAGGGACACGCCCCGGAATCCGAAGCTGTCGAAGACGGCGCCGTCCGTGAAGCTGTCTCCGACTGTCAGGTCGCTGCGGATCGACGGAATGTCGTGAAGGAGGTAAGTCGCGATGTTCTGAAACGTGACCGGTCCGCCCGAGGTGACCCCGATCGCGGATCGCTCGCGCAGATGCCAGCTGTCGAGGTTGGCCCCCGCCGTGAGATCGACATGGCCATCGGTCGTGGTCACCTCCGAGCTCGTGACCCCGCCCGCGCCCACACCCGCGCCCGTGACCCCACCGGCGCCCGCGCCCGCGCTCGTGGAGCGATACGCGTTGATGTTATAGCCCAGGGTGGCCGACGGCACGCCGCTGTCCCAGAGCTCCGGGCTCACATAGCCGCGGGGTTTGCGCAGCAATGCGGCCTGAGGAATGCTGATATCGAGCCGCAGCTGAGACAAGTCGAAGGAGACCGAAGCCTGCGGAATCATCGCCTTGAGATCCACGCAGCCGCCGGTCTGAAGCTTCTGCAGCTCGGCGCGTGCCGATCGGGAGAGGCGCTCGAAGTCGAGCCCGAGCCGTGCGACGAGGGTGCGATCGATGCAGGGCAGGGCGACGTCACTGCCGGGCTGGGCAATGAAGCGAACCGAAACCCGGCCGACCCATTTGTCGTTGATCTGCAGGTCGACCATGTACTCGCCGGGAAGCACCGGATTGCCGCGCGAGAAGCGGGACACGTCGACCTGGGACCCACCGTGCAGGAACGCCGGATTGAACTGCACCTGCGACCCCGAGGTGTCTGCCGCCGTCGAGGGCGCAGGAGAGAGCGTGAATAGCGCGGCCAGGAAGCCCGGGGCGGATCGACTCAACAGCTCCGGAAATCTCCGTCGCCCTGCCCAGTCGCAAATCGCCACGGGCGTATCACTGGGGTCACGGCACCGACGCGGAGGCCGTGCCGTTGACGGTGCCGCCGTAATCGTTGATGTACCAGTATTCGACGGCGACGGCGCTGGCGGGTGCGGTGGGTGAGCCTGGCAGAGCGAAGCTGCGGCTGGCGAAGGGGTCCACCATGTCCGCCCTGGCGACAACCGGATGGCCTCCGACCTTCGCGGAGACCTGGATCAGCGAGACATGGTACGCGGTCGGGTTGCTTGCCTCGAGTCCTACGAGCTTGCCGTCCTTCAAGAGCAGCGTCCACTTGAGGTGCGCGGGCGCATCCGCCGCGTTACCCCTGAGGCCTGCAGGACGGAAGAACACCTTCATGCGGTGTTTGAACGCCATCTCCAGCTGATTGGGCCGGTCGGGATTGGTGGGTGCGCGGGGCGGTATATCGAGTACGTTGAGCCAGAACAGCGACTCCCGATCCTGCGGCAGCGGGTCATGGGTGTACATCAGTCGCAGGCTCTGGCTCTTGGTGGGGTCGAGCCTGAACAGCGGCGGTGTCATGACGAAGGGCACTTTTGAGTCACCCGGCTTTGCATTGGGATCCCCCGCATCGAGCCAGGCTTGTACCAATGACGGCGCGTCACCGGGATTGCGGATGGTGATGGTTACTTCGCGTCTGGCCTGCGGATAGACCACCCGGGTGCCGTCGACGACGATTCTCGCAGTGGCGTCCGGCGCCGCGGTGAGGAGCGTCGACGCGAAAAGCAGTGCCGCCAGAATGACTGGAGCGGTGCGCAAACCCAACATGGCGAAGCGTATCCCCTTATTATGATTCTCGAGAGACGGGGCGCGGCTGGCGCCGCGCCCCGACGGAACTTACTGGTAGACGAGGGAGAACGTCACCGATGTGGTCACGACACCGGCCGTTATGGTGGCTCCAGTCGCCAAGCCAGTAGCGGAATATCCCGCGTAATACCACTGCGTGCCGCCCGCCGTCGGATCCAGGGTGGGGGGCTGGGTGGCCGTGCCCGGGTCGATCTGCGTGCCCACCACAGCGTTTCCCGAGGCGTTGAAGAGCATCACTTCTACATTGCTGCCCGTCGTGGTCGTGTTGATGAGAGCACCAGTCGCCTCATCGACGTTCGGCCCTGCCTCGAAATAAATTTGAACCGACGTGGGTGCGTTGGTCCCTCCAATGTCACTCTGCGGCGCGCAGCCCGTCAGGGCGATGTTGAAAAAGGTTCCCGCGGAAGTTTTTCCCGCTCCCTTCCCCGCCGTCTCAAGAGATGCGGCATCCACGGTCGGCAAAGTCACAGTCGCGGTGTTGCTGCCACTGCCGTTGACATTGACCGTGCAAGTGCTTGCTGTCACGGCACCGGAGAAATTGACCGTCCCGTCCGACGCCTGACCCGCCAGCGGCAGCGCCATGGCGGTCGTGATGCCGGCCGCGATCATTGCTCGTTTGATCAAAGTGTTCATGCGATCCTCCCGATTTGCAGCAAGCTTGCGGTGCAGCTCGCTCTCGCTGTATCGACTGACTCACGGTTTACTTAACGACAGCTTGGCCGGCGGCAAATCTGTGAGTCAGGTCTCTACGTTCAATTGTTTGCAATGGGGCGGGATCGGCCGGCTTCTCGCTGAAGTGCCCACGCTGCGGTGGTTCTGTCGGAGTATTGGATGTGACGCGGTTCAAATTGCCGGCGCTCAAATGTGTCGGGTTGCGGCAGGGTCGCGGCTCGAGTCCTCGGCCCATGCGGCGCAGCTCTCACAGCGCGGCTCGCGGAGCGCGAGACCCTTTGCAAAAGTGAAGCCCGGATGGGCGAAGCCGGTGCGCGCCAGGCGCCTCGGCGAGAAGGCGCGGTGCTATCCGGAGCTGCCCGGGCAATCCCACGCCTCGCACCCCCCGCGGGAATGGTCGCGATGGCTGTTGCTGACCAAGCGGAGATGCGGCTCAGCGCGGCTGGACCGTGAGCTTGCCGTTCTCGACTAGATTTTAGTCACCCTCACAGTCGAAGGGTATGAACCGCGTGAGGCCAGGCACGCGGGTAAAGCGCAGCGTTACAGTCCAGGGGCGCACGAGGCTCACCGGATCTTCAATGGTCAGCTGATCCTCGATTGTATCCTCGGCGATGCGG
>JASHTA010000366.1 GCA_030040795.1 Gammaproteobacteria bacterium
CCGCCGAGCCCTCGACGATCGACGGTCCGATCGCGCGGGCCGCCTGATCGCACGGGCCGCCCGACAGCCCTCCGAATCCGCGAGGAGCCACGATGAGCCCGATCTCCCTCGACCCGAAGCTCTTCCGTCCGGATGCCGTCACGCCCGAGGTCCGGGCGTTCAATGACGCCTTTCTCAAACGAATGGCGGAAACGCCGAGTCCCACTGCGCGCAGCCGCGACGAGTCGGCGCCGAGCGCCTTTCCCGCGGTGCCCCAATCTCCCCGGGCTCGCGTGCGCCGGATCCCCGCGGCGGGCGGACGCGAGGTCGAGGTCCGCATCGTCCCGCCTGCAAGCGGCAGCCCGAGAGGTGCCTACTTGCACTTCCACGGCGGGGGACTCGTCTTTGGCTCCGCCGATCAGGACGATGCGGTGCTCGAGCGCATCGCCAATGCGACGGGACTCGCCGTTGTGAGCGTCGAGTACCGCCTCGCCCCCGCGCACCCCTACCCTGCCGCATGGGACGATTGCGAAGCCGCCGCCGCGTGGCTCGCGAAGAATGTCCAGGCGGAATTCGGCGGCTCCGCGCTCGCGATCGGCGGCGAGTCGGCCGGCGCGACACTCGCCGTCCCCGTGCTGGTTCGCATGCGGGACAAGCACGGCTTCACGGGCTTTCACGCCGCGAACCTGAGCTACGGCAACTACGACACCTCGATGACGCCGAGCCAGATCTGGATCGGCGCCCACCGCTATCTCATCGGGACGGAGGACATCAGGCAGTGCTCGAATGCCTACGCGCCCGATGTGACGCAGCGACGCAATCCGGACATGTCCGCGCTCTACGCGCAGCTCTCGAGGATGCCCCCGGCCCTGTTCTCCGTCGGCACGCTCGATCCCTTCCTCGACGACTCCCTCTTCCTCCATGCCCGCTGGATCGCGGCAGGCAACGACGCGGAGCTCGCCGTATACCCGGGCGCGCCGCACGGCTTCAACATCATCGGTCATCCGCACGCGCCGGCCGCGAACGCCCGCATTGATGCGTTCCTCAACGCGAGGACCCGACGGTGACCGTCCGCCGCCGAGAATCCCATTCAGCTCATTCCCCGGAGAAATAGCGAGTGGCCAAGAACGACTCGATCACGCTGTACGACCTGCAGCTCGCCTCGGGCTGCACGATCAGCCCGTTCGTGTGGGCGACCAAGTACGCGCTGAAGCACAAGGGCTTCGACATCCAGATCGTCCCGGGCGGCTTTACCGGCATCATGGAGCGGACCGGCGGCCGCTCCGAGCGCCTCCCCGTGATCGTCGATGACGGCAACTGGGTGCTCGACAGCTGGCTCATCGCCGAGTACCTCGACGAGAAGTATCCCGATCGGCCCCCGCTGTTCCAGGGCGAGAGCATGAAGGTGCTGACGCGCTTCCTCGAGAGCTGGCTGTGGGCCACGGCGATCCGCCCGTGGTTCAGCTGCTATATCCAAGACTATCGCGATCTTTCGCTGCCGCAGGATCACGAGTACGTCACGCGGACACGCGAGACCATGCTCGGCGGCCGCAAACTCGAGGACGTTCAGGCGGGCCGCGAGGAGCGGCTGCCGCAAGTGCTGCCGGCGCTCGAGCCCTTTCGCCAGCTGCTGCGGGAGAGCGAATGGCTCGGCGGTAAAACTCCCAACTATGCCGATTACCGCGCGCTCGCGGTGTTCCTGTGGACGGCCTCCGTCGCCACGACTCCGCCTCTCACGGCGGACGATCCGTTGCGCGACTGGCTCGACCGCGGCTTCGATCTCTATGGCGGACTCGGCCGGCATCCCGGCATGCACACGCTCTTCGGCTTGAAGCTGCGGGCAGGCGACCCCGAGCCGTTCAGCAAGGGGCCGCCGATGGGAGGGCTCGCGACGCGGAATACCGGACCCGCCTCGACCCGGGCGGAGACCGAGATGATCAATCGTGCGCGCGCTCGGGCGGCCGGGTAGCTGCGATGAACCTGATCGTCCGGCCGATCCTGCCGAGGTTCGGCGCCGAAGTCTCCGGAATCGATCTCACGAAACCGCTCGACGCGGAGACGCGCGAGGCCGTGCTCGCCGCTCAGAGCCGCTGGGGCGTCACGATGTGGCGCGATACCGGGCTCACGGACGAGACGCACATCGCGTTCAGCCGCCAGTTCGGCCATCTCGAGCTGGCGCCCGCGCCGAGCGGCAAGCCGTACCGGCACGCGCATCGCGAGCTCTTCGACGCAAGCAACCTCGACGCATCCGGCACCATCAGCACGAACGAGCTCGTGCGGCTGCACAATCGCGGGAACCAGATCTGGCACACGGATGCGTCGTTCATGCCGGTGCGTACCGAGCTCTCGCTGCTCCTGTGCCACGAGGCGCCTGCGGCCGGCGGTGAAACATGGTTCGCGGACATGCGCGCAGCCTACGAGGACCTCCCGCGCAGTACGCAGGAGCGGATCGCGGGACTGCGGGCGCGACACTCGCTGTGGTGGTCGCGCAAGCGGGGCGGATTCCCGCTGACCGACGAGGAAGTGGATGCGCGCGGCTACGCCGTGCATCCGCTCGTGCACGTGCACCGTCGGTCGGGACGCCAGGCGCTCTATCTCTCGGGGCACGCACGGGACATCGAGGGCCTGCCGCGCGCGCAAGGCGAGGCGCTGCTCGCGGAGCTCACGGCCTTCGCGACGCAGCCGCAGTACGTGTTCTCGGTGTCCTATGCGCCGGGCGACCTCGTGATCTGGGACGATCTCTGCACCATGCACCGCGGGGGAGAGTTCGACGAGCTTCACCACCGGCGCGACATGCGCCGTACGTCGGTCCGCGAGGGAGGCTCGGCAGAGGCCTCCGCCGATCAGTTCACGGACCTGTACCGAGCGGCGGGCGTCGATCTGCACAAGCCGCGGCGATGAATGCCAGCGTTCTCACCTCGATGCTGCGGCGGGGCGCCGCGCCGGACGGCGTGGCGGGATCCTCGATCGCGGTGTGCGCCGCCCATTGGATGCGTGTCCGGTCCGTATCGCAGAGCTTGAAGACCAGCACCTCGTCGGGACGCATGCGCGAGAGGTAGTACCAGCGATGCCGCGCGCTGAATGAGAGATTCCAGCCGGAGGCGTGAGGCACTCCGGCCGCCGATTTCCCGCCGATGGGACCGAACACGAGGTCCTCGCGCTCGACCGAGGAGGCGTCGCACACGGCGAGCGGGTCGCGCTCGACGGGCTCGATCGGCCGCCAGACGTTCGCGAGCACGATGCGGTCGCCGGCCCGCCGCTCGAACTCCTCGGCGGACAGCACGCGGCGGGCGACGGCTCGCACGGTCTCCTCGTCGTAATCGATGTGAGCGTTGAAGACCGGACGGTGGCGGCTTGCGACGAGCGCGCCGTCGCGCTGCAGATGCCCGAACGTCACGACCTTGTCGGCGCCGGTGAGCTCTTTGACGAGCGCCGCCGACTCCGCGAGATAGATGTCCTCGACCTGGCGCGCGTCGCCGAAATCGGTCACGGCCGTCGGACGCTTGATCCACACGAATCCGGTGCGCTCGAGGCCCAGCCGGTCCGCGACCGGCCGCGCGTCGCGGACGCGCATGCGATGGGGAACCAGCGTCAGCGTGGTCTTCTCCCGATCCACGTCGTGGATCGCGCCGATCGGCGCCTGAGGATCGACGTAATGGATCACCGCCTCGATACTGCCGCGCGGCGGAAGCACTTCGGCGCTGTCGGCCCCGAGGGGCGAGCACACCCGCAGGTCGGGGCGCTCGCCGTCGATCTTGAGCGGATTGCTCAGTACGCGGAAGTCGGACCGGCGCGGATGCGGGACATGGCGAACCATGCCGACTTCGGCGACGAAGCCGCTGTCGAGCGCCGCCGCAACATCCAGCACGGGCGCGACCGGCAGCCTGCCGTTCAATACGCGCAGCCAGTGCTCGGTCGGCATCCGGCTGAACTCCTCGTCGAGCATCTGCGTGAGCGCCTCGCGATGCTCGCCGCGCGACCCGGGCGTTGCGAATCGCGGATCGCTCTCGAGGTCCGGCCGCCGCAGCACCTCGACGAGCTCCAGCCAGAATTTGTCGGTCATGCACATGACGAAGATCCAGCCGTCCCGAGTCCGCTGCGTTTGCACCGGTCCAACGGAGAAATGGGCGCTGCGGGGCCGGCGGCTCGAGCGAACGCCCTCATTCAAATACCAGATGGCGGCGTAGCCGAGCTGATGCAGCGCCACGTCGAGAAGGCTCACGTCTACGTCGCAGCCCTGCCCGCTCTCCCGCGCGCGCAGCAGCGCCGAGAGCAGACCCACCATGGCGGTCATCCCGGTCATGTGGTCGATCATCGAAGGCGCACCGAACCGGGCGGGCGGCGAATCCGGCTCCCCGGTGAGATGCATCAGGCCGGACTCGGCCTGCATCAGGTAGTCGTAGCCGGGCCACGAGGCGCGGGAAGTGTCGCGGCCGTACGCCGAGATGTGCAGGCAGACGATGCTCGGCTTGACCTTCGAGAGCGCCGGATAATCGAGCCCGAGCTTCGCCGGCAGATCGCCGCGCAGATTGTTCACCACGGCGTCCGCCTCCGCGGCCAGACGCTGAAAGTCCGCTCGTCCGGCGGGGGACTTCAAGTCGAGCTCGATGCTGCGCTTGTTGAGATTCCAGGTCTGGAAGTACTCGCTGTCCGCCTCGCCGAGCAGGAACGGACCGCCGTAGCGCGCGGGATCGCCTCCGGCCGCGGGATTCTCGATCTTGATGACCTCGGCCCCGAGGTCGGCGAGAAACATCGTCCCGTAGGGCCCCGCGGCGAACTGCTCGACGGAGAGGATACGGATGCCGGCGAGAGGCTTGCTGGCGCTCATGCGGTCGACCCGGCGCCGAGGGCCTGCCCCTCGGCGGACCCTCGCGCGTTTTGGCTGGGGGACTAGGATTCGAACCTAGGTTAACGGAGTCAGAGTCCGCTGTCCTACCACTAGACGATCCCCCAGCAGACGCCGTGGCGGTGAGCGCCTCGTCAGCGCTTGGAGTACTGCGTGCCGCGACGAGCCTTGCGGCGGCCGACCTTCTTGCGCTCCACCTCGCGCGCATCGCGCGTGACGAACCCCGCTACCCGAAGAGGCTTGCGCAGCGTGTCGTCGTAGTCGATCAGCGCGCGCGTGAGGCCCATGCGGATCGCGCCGGCCTGGCCCGTGGTGCCGCCGCCCGTCACGTGCACGGAGATGTCGAACTTGCTGCCGAGCTGCGTCACCTCGAGCGGCTGGCGCACGATCATGCGCCCCGTCTCGCGGCCGAAGAACTCATCGAG
>JASHTA010000367.1 GCA_030040795.1 Gammaproteobacteria bacterium
TCACGCGCCGTGATCTCCGCGGCGAGCAGCGCCAGCGCGATACCGTCCTTATCGGTGGTCCAGACCGTTGCATCGCGCCTGAGGAGTGATGCGCCGGCGCTCTCCTCCCCGGCGAAACCGAGCGAGGCGTCGAGCAAACCGTCGACGAACCATTTGAAGCCGACCGGCGTCTCGTAGAGGCGGCGGCCGACCGCAGCGGCGGCAAAATCGATGATCATGCTCGACACGATCGTCTTGCCCACGGCCGACTGCTCGCTCCATAGCGGACGGTTGCGAAACAGATAGGACACACAGACCGCGAGATACGAATTGGGCGCAAGGAGCCCCGCGCTGCGGGTGACGATACCGTGCCGATCGTGGTCCGTATCGCAGGCAAAAGCGACGTCGAAGCGCTCTTTGAGACCGACGAGTCCGCGCATCGCGAATGGCGAGGAGGGATCCATGCGAATACGGCCGTCCCAGTCCACGGTCATGAAGCGGAAGGTGGGATCGACGGCGGGGTTCGTGACGGTCAAATTGAAGCCGTAACGCTCGGCGATCGCGGGCCAGTAGTGCACACCCGCCCCCCCGAGCGGATCGACTCCGAGTTGGATACTCGCCGCCCTGATCGCCTGCATGTCAATGACGTTCCCGAGATCGCCCACGTAGGCATCGAGATAGTCGTGCCGATGCGTGGTGGCGCTGCGCACTGCGCGCTCGAACGGGATCCTTCGTATGTCGCCGGCTCCGAATTTGGCGGGATCGTCCGCGGCGAGCAGCTCATTGGCGCGGGCCTCTATCCAGCGCGTCGCGGTCACATCGGCGGGGCCGCCGCTCGGCGGGTTGTACTTGAATCCGCCGCTGTCGGGAGGATTGTGGGAAGGCGTGATGACGATGCCATCCGCGAGATGGTCCCTGCGGGCACGGTTGTACGTGAGAATGGCGTGCGAGATCGCCGGGGTCGGGGTGTAATCGCTGCGCTCCGCGATCATCACCTCCACCGCGTTCGCGGCCAGAACCTCCAGCGCGGTCGTGAACGCCGGCTCCGAGAGGGCATGCGTATCTCTTCCGAGGAAGAGAGGGCCGTCGATCCCCTCATGCTTGCGGTAGTCGCAGATCGCCTGGCTCACCGAGAGGATGTGGCGCTCGTTGAAACTGCGCTGTAGAGAGCTCCCTCGGTGTCCCGAGGTACCAAAGGCGATCCGCTGCTCCGCAATCGAGGGATCCGGCAGTTCCACGAAGTACGCCGAGATGAGCTTCGGCACGTCGACCAGAAGCGAAGGCGGGGCGGGTTTGCCGGCGAGAGGATTTACGCTCATCTCATCTCCAGACGTGCGAGCACGCCATACTTGACCGCATCCAGGATGAACGCGAGTCCGGCGGCCCCGCACAGGACGAGGCCCACGATCGAGAGCGCAAGCGGCGCCATCAGCACTCCGAACGCCGCGAGGAACGAGATGATCGATACGTCGACCACCGACGAGAGGATCACCCAGGGGCTCGGGCGCGAGTCCCAGATTCTGCCGCGTGTACGGACGGCGTAAAAGACGGCCTGGCCGCTGAACACCAGAGTAATGGCGGCGAGCGTCCGCAATGGCCTCACGCCGAGTCCGAGGGTGAAATGCCCAGCCGCAAGGACGCCGGTACAGAAGGCGAGACTGCAGACGCCGAGCGAGATGCCGAGGATCGTCAGCTCACCGATGCGCCAGCGGTCCGGTCTCACGGAAGCGCGCACGTTGTCCGTCGTCGCGGACATCGCGAGGAAATCCCCCGCGATCATCAGAATGGCCATCAGCAGCGGCGTGAGGATGGCGTGACCCGTCATGACGAGACCCACCGCCAAAAGGAGCATCTGGGTGATCTTCTGGGTCATCGAGCGCAGGGTATAGGTGAGGATGCGCTGGAAGGTCACGCGCCCTTCCTTCACCGCGCTCACGATCCCCTCGAGGCCCGGCTCCGTGAGGACGATCCCGGCGGCTGCCTTTGCCACGTCGGTCGCCGTGCAGACGGCAATACCGACTTGGGCCTGGCGCAGCGCGGGCGCATCGTTGACACCGTCGCCGCACATCCCGACCGTGTGGCCGCCCTTTTGAAATGCTCTGACGAGATGGAATTTGTCCTCCGGAAAGACGCCGGCGAACACCGCGAACTCCCCCGGCCGCGCGGTCCCAGGGAGCGGTCCCGGCGGACAAATCGGACCGGTAAGGCCCACCTCACGGGCCACGACCGCTGCAGTCGCCGGCGCGTCGCCCGTCACCATGGCCGTCTCGACACCCATCGCACGGAGCGTCGAGATCAATCCGGCGGAGTCCGGGCGCGGCGGGTCGCTGAGCGCGATGAGGCCCGTCATCTCCAGCGGCCCGTCCGGCGCGCCGAGCGCGACCCCGAGCACGCGGAATCCCTGGGCAAGGAGCTTCTCGGCCTCGGCGAGAACGACCGCCCGTGCAGGCGGCTGCGCCGAGCAGATGGCGCAGATCTTCGCAAACGCACCTTTCACGATGCGCACCGTGGTACCCGCCGGGTCTACGGCGATCGCCTCCGACATCTTTGTGGCCGGATCGAAAGGCACGAACCGCACCAGCCGAAGCTCGGCACCGGACGATGCCGCGCGCACGGCTGCATCCACCGAGTCGGCGCCACCTTCGGAGCTCGCGAGTGCAGCGAGCGCGAGAACGCTTCGCTCGTCATAGCCTGGCATCGCGCGGACAGCGGTCACCGCGAGCTCGTTCCGCGTCAACGTGCCAGTCTTGTCGGCGCAAAGCACATCGAGGCCCGCTGCCTCATCGATCGCCGACAGGCGCGTCGGCAAAACACCGCGCCGTGCCAAGGCCCGCGCGCCGAGTGCGGCGGCCAGGGTGAAAGTGGCGGGGAGCGCCACGGGAATCGCGGCGAGGATGGCGGTGAGGATGAGCGGGACGATCTCGCCTGTCGGCATGCCGAGAAACGAAGCATAGGCAACCTGGGCCACGACGATCGCGCCGCTGAACACCGCCAGGTTGCGCACGACCCGCAGCACGACCTCCTGCTGTGAGCTCGCGGCATGCGCGGTGCGGACCAGGTCCGCCGTGCGACCGAATCGGGTCCGCGAGCCCGTCGCCGTGACTTCGGCAACCGCTTCACCGCGACGCACGAGCGACCCGGCGTATGCGTCGTATTCCGGCCCCGCTTCGACGGGCAGCGACTCTCCGGTGAGCATGGATTGATCGAGCAGAACGTCTCCCTCGAGCAGGCGGGCGTCGGCGCCCACGACGCCACCCAGGGAGAGCTTGACCACATCGCCCGGCACCAGCTCGGCGGCGGGGATCGTGGTCCAGAGTCCGTCTCGCCGAACCCGTGCAGTGAGCGCAAGGCGCGACCGTAGCGCCTCGAGCGTCGCCTGCGCCCGCTCTTCCTGCACGTATCCGAGCGCCGCATTGAAGCAGACGAGCGCTGCGATGACCGCCGCCTCGATACGCTCGCCGAGCGCGACCTGCAGCACGATTGCCGCCTCGAGCATCCACGGGACCGGCGCCCAGAACTTGCGGGCGAGTCGCCGCCAAGGGGCAGGACTCTCCTCACGCACGGCATTCGGACCGAGCTCGAGCAGCCGCCGCCGCGCCTCATCGGTCGTCAGGCCGAGCGCTGCTGCGTGTTCCGTGCTCTGGGTGCGTCCTGAGCGGACGATCTCGCCGAGCGGGAGCGATCCGGACGCGGGTACCGCATTCATTATGATGTATCAATAGCTCGATGACGGCCGCGGCACATCCGCATTCCTACGGATCGCGCCGCATAGCCGACGCCGCTTCGGAATCTGCTTACAGACGGCTCGGAGTGTCGCTATGGCGCCCACGCTCCCCGGGGCTCACTCTCCTGCACATGCCGCCCCTTGAGATACTCGAGACGAACCCGCTCTTCGCCGGCCTCGGCCGTAACGCCCTGAAGGAGATCGCGGCGGGGTTCGCGCTCGAGAAGTGGCCGAAGAATCGCCTGATCGCAGGGCCGGCGGCCACGACCGAGCGTTTTCGGGTCGTGGTGCGCGGGCGCGTGAAGATCACCCGCTCCAACTCGCGCGACGGGCGCGAGCTGACGCTTTGGCTCCTCGGGCCGGGGGACGGGTTCGATCTCGCGGCGCTGCTCGATGGCGAGCCGCACGCCGTCGCGGCCTGGACGCTGGATGAGGTGACGACGCTCTCCGCCCCGCTATTGCTCTTCCGGCACTGGCTCGAGCGGTTCCCGCCGCTTCGGCTCGCCGTTCAGCGCCAGATCGCTGCGAAGCTGCGCGAGCTCACCGATCTCGCGGGCGACTTGGCGCTCCACGACACCTCTACGCGGCTCGCGCACCTGCTGCTCCGCCACCTCGACGAGCGCCACGTCGGCGATGAGGCTCGGCTCGAGCCGCAGCTCGATCTTTCCCAGCAGGAGCTCGCATCCTTGATCGGCTCGGTGCGCGTCGTCGTGGGCCGCGCGCTCGCGCAGATGAGGCGAGAGGGAATCGTTGCACTCGACCGCGGAGCGCTGCGCGTCACGAGCATCAAGCGCCTGCTGGCCCGGGCCGAAGGGCGGCTCGAGCGCCCGAAGGACAAGCGACGCGGGATCGCACCCGCCCAGGGCCGCTGAGCGCGGACTGTAACCTAGGTTGCAGCCCGCCGATCTCTCGCAGGTTACTGTCGCGCGGGAGGGCTCGCAATCGACCATGATGTCGCCGCAGCTGATTCAGAACGTTCTGGAGTCGGCCCCCGACGCGATCGTCATCTGTGATGACACCGGCACGATCGTCTTCGTCAACCGGGAGGTCGGCGCCCTCTTCGGCTACCGAGGCGAAGAGCTCATCGGCCGGCAGATCGAGCGACTCCTGCCCGAGCGCTTTCGGGGGCGGCACTTGATACACCGCAACCGATACACCGACAGCCCGCGCGCTCGCCCGATGGGCGCGGGACTCGAGCTCTACGCGCTGCGCCAGGACGGGACCGAGTTCCCGGTCGAGATCAGCCTGAGCCCGGTCCGCGACGGGGACCGCCTGCTCGTCGCCGCGGCAGTCCGGGACGCGACAGACCGGAGGCGAATCGAAGCCGAGCTCGTCACCGCGCGCGAGACGGCAGAACGTGCAAACCTCGCGAAGAGCCGCTTCCTCGCTACGGCAAGCCACGACCTGCGCCAGCCGCTGCAGACGCTCGCGCTGCTGAATGGGGCTCTACGGCGCCTTCCGAAGGACCCTTCGCTCCTCGATGCACTCCTTCAGCAGGAGCAGGCGATCGGCGCAATGTCGCGGCTCGTCAATGCTCTCCTCGACATCAGCAAACTCGAAGCCGGGGTGATCAAGCCGGAGGTGACCGACTTTACGGTCGCGACGATATTCGAGCAGATGCGGCGTGAGTTCGCCTGCATCGCCCTCGACAAGGGGCTCGAGCTGCGCGTCGAGCCCTGCGCGGATCGGGTCTGCAGCGATCCGTCGCTCGTCGAGCAGATCCTGAGGAACCTCACGTCCAACGCCATCAAGTACACGCGGCAGGGCATGGTCCTCCTGCGTTGCCTGCACGAGACCGCGAGCGTGCGGATCGAGGTGCTTGATACCGGCATCGGCATTCCCGCCGACCAGATTCCTTTCATATACGACGAGTTCTACCAGATCGGCGCACAGCCGAATGCGCATCGCGAAGGATACGGACTGGGCCTCGCCATCGTGAGCCGCCTGGTGAGGCTGCTCGGCATCAGCCTCGAGGTGCGCTCGGAGCCCGGCACGGGATCGAGCTTCTCCCTGCGGCTGCCCGCAAGCGGTACCCAGAGCACCGCGGAGCCATCAGGGGCCGCTGCTGCGAATACCGTCGAGCGTCCCGCGGCGTGCCGGGGATGCGTGCTGCTCGTAGACGACGACGCCGGGGTGCGGTCCGCCATGCTCACCCTGCTCGCGGCCGAAGGGTACGAGGTCGTGGCCGCCGCGTCGCGCGCCGAAGCGCTGCAGATAGCGGCTGGGAGCGCAACGCCCGACGTACTCGTCGTCGACTATCACCTCGGCGACGGTGAAACCGGTATGCAAATCATCGAGGCGCTGCGCGGCCGCTACGGGTCGCAGCTCGGGTCGATTCTGCTGAGCGGCGACACCTCGATGGCCGTGAAGGGCCTGCAAGCGGATGCGCGCCTGCGCGTCGCGAGCAAGCCGATCCGTGCGGCACAGCTCCTCACGCTCATCGCCGAGTTCGTGTCGAGCCGGTAACGGCCCTCTGATTGAAGTCGTTCCTCGGTAGCCGCGACAGGTAATCCGCAAGTCCATTCAACTCTTCCATGTCGAGCTTGCGAAGGCGAGAGTCGTGGATCGCCATCATGTTTGGGCGCCGTCCGTCGACTACGTCGTGCAGCTGTCGCAGCAGATAGTCATAGCGCTGGCCCGCGAGCCGGGGGACGAATCGCGCATCGCTTCCCCCTCCCTCCGCGCCGTGGCAGGAGACACACAGCGTCGTGTAGAGGCGCCGGCCTTGGGCGACCCATTCACCATCGCCGAAGGAGCCCGTGGGTGCGGGCGGCAGACTCCCCAGATAGGCCGCGAGATCGGCGATGTCCTGTGCGAACGGCGTGACATGGCTCGCGGCGACCCGCTCCATCCGGAAGTCCCACCGAATTCCGTAGCGATAGTCGACCAGCTCCTTCGCGACGACACTCGGGTGCTGTCCGGCCAGGGCAGGAGTCCACTGCTCCGCAGAGCCTTCCGCGCGCAACCCATGGCAGCCCGCACAGGCCCCGAACAGCCGCGCGCCGCGCTTCGCATTGGCAACCGCGCTCAAGACAGCTTGGAGCTCTGCTCGAGCGCCGGCTTGTGTCGAGACGACCGTACGTGGTGCGGGTAGCGCCACGGCGAAGACGGCCGATGCCAGCAGCCCCAAAGTGATGCATTTCACACGACTCACCTCCGAGGGCAAGCCTCCCTCTCCTGCGCTCCATGCGACAGTCGGGTTCCCCGAAGTGGCGTACGTGCATCCTCGAATGGCAAGCCGCCGTTCGAGCGCTCACGAGGGCCCCTCCGCTCTACGGAACATACCTAGCGACAGGCAGCGGAGGTGGGCCGATACTGGCGACGATTTTCTTACTGGAGCGGGAATGACATCCACTTCCGGCCCCTCGGGGCCACCCGGTCCGCAGTCCGACCGCGACACGGCCGACTCTCGCGCCGACAGCGGACGCTTGCACGGCCGCATGCTTCAGGTCTCCCGCCTCGCGACGATCGGCGAGATGGCGGCCGGCATTGCGCACGAGCTCAATCAGCCTCTCACCGCCATCGCCAACTACGCCCAGGCCTGCGACCGGCTGCTCGGCAAGCCCGACCCAGACCTCTCGGACCTGCGCGCGGCTCTGCGGGAGATTGCCGCCCAGGCGGTTCGGGCCGGCGAGATCATCCGCCGCGTGCGCACTCTTGCGCGCAATCAACCCGTCGAGCGAAGCCCGGCGGATGTAAACTCGGTCATCAATGAGATTCTCGAGCTGATGCAAACCGATGCCCGCGTGCACCGCGCTCGCTTGAGGCTCGAGCTGGCGGAGGACCTGCCGCAGGTCTCGATCGACCGCGTTCAGATCCAGCACGTTGTCCTCAACCTCGTCCGCAACGGCCTCGAGGCGCTCTCGGAGGGCGGCTCCGAAGTCCGCGAGATCCGAATCGGCTCGTGCCGCACCGCGGGCGGCGAAGTTGAAATCGCCGTGTGCGACACCGGCCCCGGCGTCCCGGCGCAGGAGCTCGGGCGGATATTCGACCCCTTCTTCTCGACCAAGGCGAGCGGGACCGGCCTCGGCTTGCCCATCAGCAATACCGTGGTGCGCGCCCACGGTGGTACCCTCACCTACCGGCCGAATCAACCGAGCGGCGCCTGCTTTTGTGTCCTTCTGCCGCCCGAGACGGCGGAGTAGCCTCGCATGAAAGAACCCGTCCCCACCGTCTTTGTCGTCGACGACGACGAGGCCGTCCGCAACTCGCTCCGCTTTCTGCTCAGGTCGGTGGGTCTGCCTACCCAGACTCTGCCGTCCGCGACCGAGTTTCTTGCGACATATCAGCCCACCCAGCCAGGCTGCCTGGTCCTCGACGTGCGCATGCCGGCGATGAGTGGACTCGAGCTGCAGCAGCAGCTCAACCTTCGGGGAGCAACCCTCCCCGTCATCTTCATTACCGGTCATGGAGACATTCCCATGGCCGTGGAGGCCA
>JASHTA010000368.1 GCA_030040795.1 Gammaproteobacteria bacterium
TCACCGCGCGCCACTTGGCAAACCGGGCCCCGAGCTTGCGATACTCGCCGAGCCGCTCCCGCAGGCCGTCGAGGCCTTCGGTGATGGTTTCGCCCGGGAAGGCGGCGAGGGGCTTCGCTCCGGCATCGACCTTGATGCCGGGGATCACACCGTGCTGGGCAAGGTAGTCCGGGAACGGCACGCCGTCTCGGGTCTTCTGGCGAATCGTCTCGTCGAACAGGATCACGCCGCTCAGGAATTCCGCGGCCCCGGGCGCGGTGAACAGCATCTCCCGATAGCTGCGGCGATGCTCCTCCGTGGAGTCGAGCTTGATGACGTCGAAGCGCCTCTTGATGGTGCCCGAGCTCTCGTCCGCGGCCAGGAGGCCCTTGCCCTTCACCACCATGGCGCGTGCAACGCGCTCGAGCTCGCTGCGGTTCATCGTCGGTCCTCCAATGATTCTTGCGGCGGGTCCGGTCCGCGCCGGCCGGCCGGGCGCGAAGAATAGCAAAACAGGTGCCGTGCCGGCCGTCCGGACCGGCCGTTCGGACCGGCCGTCCTGGCCTGTTGGCGCCGGATGCTAATCAGTACTAAAATAGTCCTACTTGAGGTAGCCGCCATGCTGCGCATCAGCAAGCTCACGGATTATGCGACGGTGATCCTGGCCATGCTCGCCGAGGAGCCCGTCCGCGTGCAGACCGCCGCCCATCTCTCCGAGCGGACCCACATCGCGGGTCCGACGGTGAGCAAGCTCCTGAAGCAGCTGCAGCGTGCCGGGCTCGTGAGCTCGACGCGGGGCCTGCACGGCGGATACCAGCTCGCCCGGCCGGCGAGCGAAATCAGCGCAGCGTCGATTCTCGATGCGCTCGAAGGCCCGCTTGCGCTCACGGACTGTTCCGTGGGCCACGGGCAATGCGGCATCGAGGAGACCTGCCGGGTGGGCCGGGCGTGGCAGCGATTGAATCTGGCCATCCGGCGATCGCTGCACGAGGTGACGCTCGCCCAGCTCGCGGGCCTCGATCCGGTGCAGCCGCACCTGCCCGTCGTGGAGCGGGAGATCAAGTTTGCCGCGCGCGGGGGATCCCCGGGAATGACACGCGGCGGACCGCCGCGGATGAGATGAGGTAGGACGAGATGAGACTTGGGATCCGCCATGAGTGATACGGCTACGGAGCTCGAGCAGCTCGTCGCCCGCCAGTACCGGCACGGCTTCGTGACCGACATCGAGTCGGACACGGTGCCGCCCGGACTCGACGAGGCAGTGGTGAGACTGATCTCCCGCAAGAAGGGCGAGCCGGCGTTTCTCACCGAGTGGCGGCTGAAGGCGCTCAGGCACTGGCTCACGATGCGGGAGCCCCACTGGTCGCACGTTCGCTACCCGGCGATCGACTACCAGGCGATCTCCTACTACTCGGCTCCGAAGGCCAAGACGAACGGACCGAGGAGCCTCGAGGAGGTGGACCCGAAGCTGCTCGCCACGTACGAGAAGCTCGGCGTGCCGCTTCACGAGCGAGCACGGCTTGCCGGCGTCGCCGTCGATGCGGTCTTCGACAGCGTATCGGTCGCGACGACCTTCAAGGAGCGCCTGGCCGAGGCCGGCGTGATCTTCTGCCCCTTCTCCGAGGCCGTGCAGAAGCACCCCGCGCTCATCGAGCAGTACCTCGGCACGGTCGTGCCCTCCTCCGACAATTTCTACGCGGCGCTCAACTCGGCGGTGTTCTCCGACGGCTCGTTCGTCTACGTGCCGAAGGGTGTGCGCTGCCCGATGGAGCTCTCCACCTACTTCCGGATCAATGCGGCCAAGACCGGCCAATTCGAGCGTACGCTCATCATCGCCGATGACGGCGCCTACGTGAGTTATCTCGAAGGCTGCCTGCCGGCCGACGAAGAAGTCAGCTACGGCGATGAGCTGCGCTCGATTCGCGACGTAGCGATCGGCGACACGGTACTCAACTCGCTGGGCGAAGAGGCACCGGTCGCCAAGATCATGCGTCGCGGATACGCCGGCGAGCTCATCGCCATCACTCCGCGAAGCCCCGCGAACCGTTTCTCGGTCACGGCCGAGCATCCGGTGCTCGTCATTCCGCGTTGGATCGTGCAGCGCTCCGACCGTGGTCCGGGCCGGCTCGCCGACCTCGACACGCACCAGCTCGCGCAGGCCATACCGCAGTTCGTTCCCGCGGGCCAGCTCCAGGTCGGGGACCTGCTGTGCTATCCCATCAACAAGGTCGAGCGCGATGACCTTGCGTTGAGCGATGACTTCCTGCGCCTGCTCGGCTACTACGTCGCGGAAGGCTGCGTGACGCAGTTCAACCGTTGCCCTGCCGTCGAATGGGCGTTTGGCGCGCACGAGCCCGAACTCGTCGAGGACGTCTGTCGTCTCGTTGGAAGACTAACGGGCAAACGCCCCTCGGTCACGCACGATCGTCGCAACAACGGCGTGCACCTCGTCACCTATTCCAAGGAGCTGTGCTTTCTCCTGGAGACGCACGGCGGCAAGTACGCCCACGGCAAACGCTTCAGCAAGGCTGTGATGGACCTGCCGCCGGCGCGCCAGAAGCTCGCGCTCGACACCTACTACCTGGGCGACGGCAGCGTTGGCGACCGAGGCAGGCTGCGCGGCGTCCGTGCGGTCACGGTCTCGCGCCGGCTCGCCTTCCAGCTGCAGGAGATCTGGTCGCGCAACGGCGTCTTCGTGTTCATTCACGAACGCAAGGCCTATACGGAAACCCTGCGCGATGGGCGCACGATCCGGCATCGGGACGCTTGGGTGCTCTACCACAGCGAGGGGGCGCGCAGCCGGCGCGCGATCCGTCACGGCGACATGTTCCTGGTGCCCATCTTGAAAACGGAGCGCACCCCCCATCGAGGCTACGTCTACAACTTCGAGACGCTGTCAGAGCCGCACTCCTATCTCGTCAAAGGCTTTGCCGTTCACAACTGCACCGCCCCGCAGCGCGACGAGAATCAGCTGCACGCCGCGGTGGTCGAGCTCGTCGCGCTGAACGACGCTCACATCAAGTACTCGACCGTGCAGAACTGGTACCCAGGCGATGCGAACGGCGTCGGCGGCATCTATAACTTCGTCACGAAGCGCGGCGAGTGCCGTGGACGCAACTCGCGTATCTCCTGGACTCAAGTGGAGACCGGCTCGGCCATCACGTGGAAGTATCCGAGCTGCGTGCTGCGGGGAGACGGCTCGAGCGGCGAGTTCTACTCCGTCGCGACGGTCAACAACCACCAGCAGGCCGATACCGGCACGAAGATGATCCATATCGGCCGCGACACGCGCAGCACGATCATCTCGAAGGGCATCTCGGCGGGGCACGGGCAAAACACCTACCGGGGCCTGGTGAAGGTCCTGCCCTCGGCGCAGGGCGCGCGCAACTTCACGCAGTGCGACTCGCTGCTGATGGGCGCCTGGTGCGGCGCGCATACGTTCCCCTACGTCGAGGTGAAGAACCCCTCGGCAACGGTGGAGCACGAGGCGAGCACCTCGAAGATCAGCGAGGACCAGCTGTTCTACTGCTTGCAGCGCGGCATCTCGGAGGAGGATGCGGTGAACCTGATCGTGAGCGGCTTTTGCAAGTCGGTGTTCAAGGAGCTGCCGATGGAGTTCGCCGTCGAGGCGCAGAACCTGCTCGCGGTGAGTCTCGAGGGAGCGGTAGGCTGATGTTGAAGATCGACGATCTGCACGTGACGGTCGGCGGCGCCCGAGTGCTCAACGGCCTCACGCTCGAGGTTCCGCAGGGCGAAGTGCACGCGATCATGGGGCCGAACGGCTCCGGCAAGAGCACGCTCGCCTATGTGCTCGCGGGCCGGCCGGGCTACGAGGTCACCCGCGGTAGCGTGACCTACGATGGCCGCGACTTGCTCGCGCTTCCGCCCGAGGAGCGCGCGCGCCACGGCGTCTTCCTCGGCTTCCAGTATCCGGTCGAGATTCCGGGAGTGAACAACGTCTACCTGCTCAAGGCCGCGCTCAACGCCGTCCGCAAGGAGCGCAACCAGCCGGAGGTGGACGCCTTCGAGTTCCTCGCGCTGGTGCGCGAGAAGATGCGGCTCATGCGCATGGAGGAGAGCTTTCTCTCGCGGGGTGTCAACGAGGGATTCTCGGGCGGGGAGAAGAAGCGCAACGAGATCCTGCAGATGCTGGTGCTCGAGCCGCGCCTCGCGATCCTGGATGAGACCGACTCGGGCCTCGACATCGATGCGCTCAAGATCGTGGCGGAGGGCGTCAACAGCCTGCGTGCTCGCGAGCGCTCGTTCGTGCTCGTCACCCACTACCAGCGCCTGCTCGAGCACGTCGTGCCCGACCGCGTGCACGTCCTGGTCCGCGGGCGGATCGTGAAGAGCGGCGACCGCTCGCTCGCGCTCGAGCTCGAGCGGCGCGGATACGACTGGCTCGCAGCCGAGGCGGCCTGAGCGATGAGCGGCGATCTCACCCAGCGCATTGCGCAGGAGCATGCCGTGGCTGCCGAGTCGCTGCCCTCCGCAGTCGTCGCGCACGCGCGCCGACGTCGGGCCATCGATGCGCTGGTCGCAAGAGGACTGCCCACCACGCGGGATGAGAACTGGCGCTATGCGAGCCTGCGGCCCCTCGAGAGGGTGCGGTTCGCGCCGGTACAGGGGAACCTCAACCTCACTCAAGGTTCGTTGCCATCAGCAATCCGAGGCTATGCACCGATCCCAGGCTATACACGCTACGTGTTCGCCGACGGCAGGCTGGCGGCAGGCGCATCGGGACCGGCGGCTCCGCAGGCAGGCGTGACCGTCCACGCGCCGAGCCGCACCGCGGCCACTTTACCGTCGCTTGCCCCCCTCGATCGCGGATCGGAGCCGGAGGGCGCGTTCGAACTGCTCAACGAGGCGTTTGCGGTCGACAGCGCGGAGATCGAGGTCGCCTCCCCCGCGGGCGTCGCCCCTGAGCCCATCGGCCTCGAGGTGGTATTCATCGCAAGCGCGTCGGCTCAGCAGGGTGCCTCCTATCCACGCCTACGCGTCACCGTGGCGCCTCGTTGCCAGCTTCGACTGGTCGAGCGGCACGTCAGCCTAGGGGATGAGGCGAGCTTCGTTGACTCCATGGTCGACGTGCAAATGCACGACGGCGCATCGATCGATCACTACCGAGTGCAGCAGCTCGGTGCACGCGCGACCTGGATGGACACGCTGTCCGCCACGGTCGGCCGCTCGGCCACGTATCGGCTGCACAGCATCGGGCTCGGCGCCCAAGCGGCCCGCTCGACCGTGCGCGTCCATTTGAGAGGCGAAGGCGCGGAGCTCGCGCTGCACGCCGTTGCGGCGGGCGACCGCCAGCAGGTTCTCGACCAGTACGCCGTGGTAGATCATGCCGCTCCCCACACCCGCACCGAGGAGAGCTTTCGCGGCATCGCCGCAGGCCGCTCGCGGGTCGCCTTCAATGGCAAGATCATCGTGCGGCCGGGCGCGCAGGGAGCCGACTCCAACCAATCGCTTCGAGGACTGCTCGCCGGCGCCGATGCGGAGATCGACGTGCGGCCGCAGCTCGAGATCTACACAGACGACGTGCGCTGCAGCCACGGTGCGACGGCGGGCAAGCTCGATGAGACGATGCTGTTCTATCTGCTGTCGCGCGGCCTCGACCGCGACATGGCGCAGCGCCTCCTCAAGTGGGCGTTCCTCGAGGACGTGGTCTCGAGGATCGCCGTCGTGGAGCTGCGCACGCAGATCGAGCAGAGCCTCGCCGGCCAGATCGAGGAGTTGGATGCCTTGAAGGAGCTGTTGCATGGCCGCCCCAGCACGTGAAGCCGCCGCACCCGCGCCAGCACCCGCACCTGTGCCAGCACCCGCACCTGTGCTCGACGTCGAGCGCGTGCGCAAGGACTTTCCGATCCTTTCCCGCACCGTGCACGGCCGCCCGCTCGTCTACCTCGACAGCGCGGCCTCCGCGCAATGTCCGCGCCCGGTGATGCGTGCCGTCGAGGACTACTGCATGCAGTCGCACGCCAACGTGCATCGCGGCGTGCATCTGCTGAGCCAGGAGGCGACGGCGGCCTACGAGGGCGCCCGCGACCGCGTGCGCCGCTTCCTCAACGCCCGCTCCACCCGCGAGATCCTCTTCGTGCGCGGTACGACGGAGGCGATCAATCTCGTCGCGCAATCCTACGCGCGCCCGCGCTTCGGTCCCGGGGACGAGATCCTGATCACCGGGCTCGAGCATCACGCCAATATCGTGCCGTGGCAGATGGTGCGCGATCAGACGGGGTGCTCGCTCGCCGTCGCCCCGATCGACCGCCGCGGCGAGCTGCCGCTGAACGAGTTCTTCAAGCGCCTCACGCCTCGGACCCGGCTCGTGGCCGTCGCGCACGTCTCCAATGCGCTCGGCACGATCCTGCCCGTCGAGGAGATCGTCTCGGCCGCACACGCGCGGGGCATCCCCGTGCTCATCGACGGTGCCCAGGCCGTATCCCATCGAGCCGTTGACGTCCGCGCGCTGGACTGCGACTTCTACGCTTTCTCGGGCCACAAGCTGTATGGGCCGACGGGAATCGGGGTGCTTTACGGACGCGAGGCGCTGCTCGCCGAGATGCCCCCCTGGCAAGGCGGCGGCGACATGATCCTCACCGTCACCTTCGAGCGCACGACCTACAACGAGCTGCCCTGGAAGTTCGAGGCCGGCACTCCGAACATGTCGGGCGCCGTCGGGCTTGCGGCCGCGATCGACTACGTCGAGGGACTCGGGCTCGACGCGATCGGCGCGCACGAGCAGCGGCTGCTCGAGGAAGCGACCGCGGAGCTGCAGCGCATCGCAGGACTCACGATCATCGGCACCGCGGCTCACAAAGCGTCGGTCATCTCGTTCACGCTCGAAGGCATTCATCCGCACGACCTCGGGACCATTCTCGACAGCGAAGGCGTCGCGGTGCGAACCGGGCATCACTGCGCCATGCCGGTCATGGAGTTTTTCGGCGTGCCGGCGACCGCCCGTGCGTCGTTCGCCTGCTACAACACGCGCGAGGAGGTGCACCGCCTCTCGGCGGCGCTGCACAGGGCCCGCGAGGTATTTCGCTGATGGAGCTGAGAGATCTCTACCGCGACGTGATTCTCGACCACAACCGCCACCCGCGGAACTTCGGCCGGCTGGACCCGGCCAACGCGTATGCGGAGGGCCACAATCCCCTGTGCGGCGACCGGCTTACGCTGTCCGTCCGGCTCGTCGGCGATCGCATCGAGGATATCCGCTTCGAGGGCAAGGGCTGCGCCATCTCCACGGCGTCGGCGTCGCTCATGAGCGAGGCCGTCAAAGGCAAGGACCGCGCGGCCGTCCGCCAGCTGTTCGAGAGCGTCCATGCGCTGCTCACGCAGCAGGATGCCTTGGCGGGGCCCGAGCTCGGCAAACTCGCCGCGCTCTCGGGCGTGCGGGAGTTCCCGGCGCGGGTGAAGTGCGCGAGCCTCTGCTGGCATACCCTCAACGCTGCGCTCGAGAGCGACGGAGGAACCGTCACGACGGAGGTCCCGGACGAGGTCCCTTCCGGGCCCGCCCGCAAGATGGCCGGAGAGCCGTGATGCGCAGCTACACGAACGAGCCGGTCGTGATCTATCGCGACGTTCGGGCCGTCATGGTCCCGGCGGGCGCCGAGATCACCCTCAAGGCCGGCCAGTCCGGCCATATCACTCAGGCGCTCGGCGGCAGCTTCACGGTGTATGTCGAAGGGAATCTGTTCCGCGTCGCCGGCGAGGACGCCGATGCGCTCGGCAAGGAAGTGATCAAGCCGGTCGAGCTGCCTCCCCATGCGACGGACGACGACGTGCTGAAGGCCGTGTGGGACCAGCTGAAGACCTGCTACGACCCCGAGATCCCGATCAACATCGTGGATCTCGGGCTGGTGTACGAGTGCGAGATCAGGCCGGGCACGGACGGCTCGCGCACGGTCGATGTGAAGATGACCCTCACCGCTCCAGGCTGCGGCATGGGCGACATCCTGCTCGACGATGCGAAGGACAAGCTCGAGCGAATTCCGACGGTGAGCGAGGTGAAGGTCGAGCTCGTCTTCGACCCGCCCTGGAATCCCTCGATGATGTCCGAGGCAGCGCGGCTGCAGACCGGAATGCTCTAGCCTCATGAGCGCGCAATGGATCGACGTAGGCGATGTGGCGACGGTCGACGCGACCCAACCCTTCACCGCCGAAGCGGACGGCGTGCCGATCGTCGTCGTGCGCTGTGGCCAGGGCTACTTCGCCGTGGAGGACCGCTGCACGCACGACGGAGAGGCGCTCGCGGGCGGGGAAGTCGAGACGGACTCCTGCGAGATCATCTGCCCGCGGCACGGAGCGCGGTTTTGCCTCAAGACCGGCGCGGCGCTCACTCCCCCGGCGTACGAGCCCGTGCGCACGTTCGGCGTTCGCGCGGAGAATGGGCGAGTGCTCGTCGAGGTGCCCGAGTAGCAAACCCGCCGAGCGGGGCGGCTAGAGGGTCAGCAGGCTTGCGTTCCCGCCGAGCGCAGCCGTGTTGATCGTGAGCGTCTGCTCGGTCGCGAACCGCGGCAGATAGTGCGGCCCGCCGGCCTTCGGCCCCGTGCCGGACAGTCCGCGGCCGCCGAACGGCTGCACGCCCACCGCCGCGCCGATCATGTTCCGATTGACGTAGATGTTTCCCACGCGGGCCCGCGCGGCGATCCGTTGCGCGACGCCGTCGATCCGCGTGTGAATGCCGAGCGTGAGGCCGTACCCTTTCGCATTGAGCGCATCGACCAGCGCATCGAGATCGCGAGCCCGGTACCGTACGATGTGTACGATGGGTCCGAACACCTCGCGCTCGAGCGCACCGAGACTCTCGATCTCCGCGGCAAGCGGCGCGAAGAATCGGCCGACCCGAGCAACGCCCGGCTCGAGCGGAGCGCGGTGGTACCAGCGAGATCGAGCCACGAGCTGCGCCGCGTGCGCCTCGAGCATGGCGAGCGACTCTCGATCGATGACGGGGCCCAGATCCGTCGCGATCAGCGCGGGATCGCCCACCTCGAGCTCGTCCATGCACCCGGCGAGCAGATCGAGCACGCGCGGCGCGATATCCTCCTGCAGCAGCAGCGCGCGCAGCGCCGAGCAGCGCTGGCCCGCGCTGTTGAAGCCGGAGGCGACCGCGTCGAGCACGACCTGCTCGGGAAGCGCCGAGCTATCGACGATCATGGCGTTGATGCCGCCGGTCTCGGCAATCAATGCCGCAATGGGCCCCGGCCGCTCCGCGAGGCGCCGCTCAATCGTGCGGGCCGTGGCGCCCGAGCCCGTGAACGCGACGCCCGCGACGCGTGGATCGCCCGTGAGTGCCGTACCGACGGTGCCGCCGTCTCCCGGCAGGAAGTGCAGGACATCGCCCGGCACGCCCGCGGCATGGAGAATCTCCACCGCCAGCGCGGCTGCGAAGGGTGTCTGCTCGGCGGGCTTGGCGAGCACCGCATTGCCTGCCGCGAGCGCGGCGCTCACTTGGCCCGTGAAGATCGAGAGCGGGAAGTTCCACGGGCTCACGCACGCGAAGACGCCGCGGCCGCGGAGCCTCAGCGTGTTCCGCTCGCCAGTCGGTCCAGGGAGCGGCGCCCCCTCCCCAAACTGCTCGCGCGCCCGCGACGCGTAGTAACGCAAAAAATCGACGGCCTCGCGGACCTCGGCGACGCTGTCGGGCAGAGTCTTGCCCGCCTCGAGCACGCAGCGCGCAATGAGCTCCGCGCGGCGCTCCTCGAAGAGGTCCGCGGCCCGATCCAGTAGCACGGCACGCTCCTCCGCTGGCCGCGCGTCCCATACCCCTTGCGCGGCAGTCGCCATGGCGATGGCGCGACTCACATCCTCGGGGGATGCCTGGATCACCGTGCCCACGGCACTCGCCTCGAGCGCCGGGTTATAGAGCGTAACGGCGGCGCCGTCGCCTGTCTTGCCGCCAATGATCGGAGCCGCACGCCACGACTCCCGCGCCGCGGCCTCGCACGAGCGCTTCAGCCGCTCGAGCTCCGCGCCGTCGGCGAGATTGACGCCGCGTGAGTTGCGCCGCTCGGGGGCAAACAGCCTCTCGGGCTCGACGATGCGCGGATGCGCGGCCGGTCGCACCTGATCCACGTCCTGCACGGGGTCGCGCACCACCTCCTCCGCCGGCAGCCGAGCATCGACGAGTCGATTGACGAATGAGGTGTTCGCTCCGTTCTCGAGCAGCCGCCGCACGAGGTACGGCAGCAGATCCTCGTGAGGTCCCACGGGCGCATAGACCCGGCACGCATAGCCCTGGCCGATGACCTGCTCGTAGAGCTCCTCGCCCATGCCGTGCAAACGCTGAAACTCAAACGCACCCGCCTCCTCGCCCATCAGCTCGATGACGTACGCGACCGTCTGCGCGTTGTGGGTGGCAAACTGCGGAAAGATCACGTCGGCCGCACCGGCGAGCACCCGCGCGCAGGCGAGGTACGACGTGTCGGTGTTCGCCTTGCGGGTGAAGACGGGGTATCCCGGGAGACCTCGCTCCTGAGCCCGCTTGATCTCGCTATCCCAGTAGGCTCCCTTCACGAGCCGCACGGTAATCCG
>JASHTA010000036.1 GCA_030040795.1 Gammaproteobacteria bacterium
TCAACGCCGGCGTCTCCCCTCCTCCCCAGGCGACCTTGCACACATCGCAGGCGGCTTGCCAGCCGCGTACCAGGTCGTCCGCGCGCTGCGCGTCCGAGAACCAGTCGCTGCTGCCGGCGGCCCAGTACGCGTGCACGGACAGAGGCGTGGCACCCACCGTGATCAGATCGTTGACCGCCATGGCGATCGTGTCCTGCGCGATCGTGTCGTAGTGAGTGCGGCCGGAGATCGCGCGCATGGCGTCTGCCACGAGCGCTTTCGTGCCGAGACACTCGGTGACGGACGCGAGCAGCGTGCCGCCGACCTCCACGACATAGGCCGACTCCCCGCGCGAGCGCTCGAGCTCCTGCGCGCCGCGCCCGGAGAGGTGGCGAGCGGTGGCGCGTGCCGCCTGCTGCGCGCGAACCTTCAGCGCATCGATCCGCTGATAGTCGACGCCTGCGCTCGAGTAGTCGATGGGGTCCCTGGTCAAGCGCGTTACCTCATCCGTAAACCGAGCGGTGGATCATCGTAGCAGGAGCGGCCGATCCCCACACTCGAGCCACCCATCGGCTCTCCGGGGAAGGCGGGGCCCGCTCAGTCAAGGATCGCCACCCGCTCCCTCCTCACTCAGGCGGCGCGCCTCGATGAAGATGCGCCGGATCGCCGGATGCCGGCGCCGGATGGCATCCTCGATGCGAGCGACCGCCGCAACCTGCTCCCGGGCGGAGACGCCTGGCTCGAACTCCACGTCGAGGTTGAGCAGGACATCAAGCGGCCCCAGATGCATGGTGAGCGGCGCGCGCGCCGCGCGAACGGCCGGATCGGCATCCACGATCGCCCGGATGCTCGCAACGATCTCGGGGCTGGCGCTCTCACCGATCAGCAGGCCGCGGGTCTCGTACACGAGCGTGAGCGCCACGACGCACAGAATCACGCCGATGAGGATCGACGCGCCGGCATCGAGGTGCGGATCGTGGAAGCGGTGGCTGAGATAGATGCCCGCGAAGGCGACTGCGAGCCCGAGCAGCGCGGCGAGGTCCTCGTAGAACGTCGTGTAGAGCGAGGGGTCCTTGCTCAGGTGCACGCGCTGCCAGAGCGGCTGTGGACCTCTGCGCCGCACGAGCTCGCGTATCGCGACACTGAAGGAGCAGGCCTCGAAGAGCCCCGCCACGGCGAGCACGATGTAGGCCCAGAACGCGCTCTCGAGCGGATGAGGCGTGATCAGGTGCGAGATGCCCTGGTAGAGCGCCATGCCGCCGCCGACGCCGAACAGCAGGATGGCGACAATCAGGCTCCAGAAGTAGAGCTCCTTGCCGTGGCCGAACGGATGGGATTCATCCGGGGGCAGCTGACTGCGCGCGAGGCCGAGCAGCAACAGCAGCTGGTTGCCGGTGTCGGCGGCGGAATGGATCGCCTCCGACAGCATGGCGGAGCTGCCCGAGAGCGCTGCGGCCCCGAACTTGACGGCCGTGATCCCGAGGTTCGCCGCCATGGCCGCATACACAACCGTTCTCGACCGGCTGACGACCGCCGCCTGTCCGCTCGCGGAATTCGACCCCTGTGCTCTCACCGCGTGAAGCTTCGCCCATTCCGCACCCGCCGGGCAACGAGCACCGCGATGATCGCCTGCTCGGGGAACACCTCGTGGATGCGGACCTCGGCGACCCGCAGATGCTTGCCCGAGGTGAGCACGTCGTCGAACAGCACGATGAGCGGACGCAAGGGCTCGCGGAGCTGCCCGGGATCGAGCTCGGTGATCCCGAGCAACTCGCGAAAGCCGATGCGGCGGACGCCGCTGTGGTGGTCCGCATCCGTGCTCACCGTCTGCCGCAAGAGCGGGCGAATGTCCGCGCGCAGCCCGGCAAAGGCGAGTCGCAGCGCGCGCAGGAGCCGGTCGCAGTAGTCCACCTCGCCCGGCAGCTTCGAGCCGGGGATCGGAACGAACGTGAGCCGCGTCTCGACGGCGTCCCGTCCGAACTGCCGCCGCAATGCCCGCGCGACCCTTGCGATGGCTCGATCCTTGAAGTACTGAATTTCCCGCGCTTTGGCGCTCGCGGCGATCCGGCTCGGCGGCCGCTTGAAATCCAGCACCAGATCGTTCGTCGATCCCGCCATCCAGCCTCCCCGGGCGCGGAACTCGCCGAAGTACAGACAGTGATCGCTCGGCAGCAGAAAACGGTGGTCGCGGCGGCTGCCCTCGTCGATCCATCGCAACCGCTCAGGCAGCCAGCTGTCTTTCGATGCCGTCGAGCCCGCGGACACGGATGGCTCCTCGTGAGACAAGCCGTCCCGGCCAGCGGAGCGCCGGGTCGCTGAAGCACTCCTCGAGAACGAACAGCTTGCGTCTTTGCTCGAGGGCGTGGCGCGCGCCGATGAGCGCCCCCGACCGATCGCCCGCCTCGACGACGACGACCGCCTCCGCGAGTGCGGCGAGGGTCGCATTGCGCTCGCGAAAGAACTGCCGGTTGGCCGCCACGGCTTGCCGCGAGTAGCGCACGATCGGCACCTGGCTCACGACCAGGTAATCGCGCGCGAGGCGACGCTGCAGGGCCGCATGAGCCAACGGGAAGCACGCAGTGAGCGGCGTTCCGAGCACGGCCGCGGTCGCCCCGCCGGCTTCGACCGCGGCGAGGTGTGCGGCCGCATCGATGCCCTGCGCGAGCCCCGACAGCACCACCCATCCGGCTCGAGCGAG
>JASHTA010000369.1 GCA_030040795.1 Gammaproteobacteria bacterium
CGAGCCGCAGCAGGCTCTCGATCTGATGACCCGCCATGGGGCAATCGCTGCAGTAATGATCCGCTCCGGACTTCTCGATCCTCTCGGCGACCGGCCTGCCGATCTTCACCGAGGCCGCGCGAAACCGCCGTTTCACGCCGTAGGTTCCATCGTGTCCGGAGCAGCGCTCGATCACCTCCACCGTGGTTCCGGGAACGAGCTTGAGCACATCGCGCGTCTTCAGTCCGATGTTCTGCACGCGAAGATGGCAGGGGACGTGATAGCTCACCTTGCCGAGGGTGCGCTTGAAGTCGGTGCGCAGCTTGCCCGCGCGGTGGCGCAGCATGAGGTATTCGAAGGGATCGAACATGCGCCGGCGGACCGCCTGAACGCTCGCATCCTCGGGATACATGAGCGGCAGCTCCTGCTTGAACATCAGCACGCATGAAGGAATCGGCGCGACGATGTCGTAACCCTCATCGATGAGGCGCGAGAGCTCCGGGATGTTCGACTCCTTCAGCCTCGCGACCCCTTCGAGATCCCCGAGCTCGAGGCGCGGCATGCCACAGCAGCGCTCGCGCGCGGTGAGCCGCACGGGAATTCCGTTGTGCTCAAAGACGGCCGCAAGATCCTCCGCAAGCTGCGGCTCGTTGCGGTTGCCGTAGCAAGTGGTGAACAGCGCGACTTTGCCCCGCGTGGCCTCCGTCGGGATGACCGGCAGCTCCTGCGTGGGGCGAGCGGGAGAGAGACGCTTGCGCGCCGTGCGCGAGTGATAGGCAGGGACCGGAGCGTCGGGATGCACGCCGAGCGCCCGATCGAGCAGCGCACGGCCTGCCGCCGAGCGGTTGACGGCATTGACGACCTCGGCCACGACGGGAATGCCGGCGATCCGTCCGACGGCCTCCGTCGAGGCGAGCACGCGGTCGCGCAGCTTCAACCCCTCGTGCCTCGCGTGGACCGCCTTGGCTCGAAGCATCAAATGAGGGAAGTCCACGTTCCAGGGATGCGGCGGAACGTACGGACACTTGGTCATGAAGCACATGTCGCAGAGGTAGCAGTGATCGACGACCTCCGCGAAAGCTTTCTTGTCGACGCTCTGCAGCTCTCCCGTTGCCGTGGCGTCTATGGCGTCGAAGAGAGTCGGAAAGGCGTTGCACAGGCTGAAGCACCGGCGGCAGCCATGGCAGATCTCAAAGACCCGCTCGAGCTCGCGGGTGAGCGCCGCTTCGTCGTAAAACGCCGGGTTGCGCCAGTCGATCGGGTGTCGGGTCGGCGCCTCGAGGCTTCCCTCGCGGCTGCCGCCCGATTCTCCCCCGGCAGTCCGACCCGGGGCCGCGGGGGAGTGCGGCGGATCGGAACTCAAATGCCGTCCAGGGCCTTCTGGAACCGGTTGGCGTGGGAGCGCTCCGCCTTCGCCAGAGTCTCGAACCAATCGGCGATCTCGGTGAATCCCTCCTGGCGCGCGGCCTTCGCCATGCCCGGGTACATATCGGTGTACTCGTGCGTCTCGCCGGCGATCGCCGCCTTGAGGTTGAGCTTGGTGTCGCCGATCGGCAGCCCGGTCGCCGGATCTCCGACTTGCTCGAGATACTCGAGATGGCCGTGTGCATGGCCCGTCTCGCCTTCTGCCGTGGAGCGAAATACGGCCGAAACGTCGTTGTACCCCTCCACGTCGGCCTTGGCCGCAAAGTAGAGATACCGCCGGTTGGCCTGCGATTCTCCGGCGAACGCGTACTTCAAATTCTCTTCCGTCTTGCTGCCTTTGAGGTTCACGACGTGTCCTCCGTTAAACAAATTAGACTTGGTCTAAGCGTAGCGGCACTCTATGCTCTCGAGGCCGGATCGTCAACCTGCTTTGTCGGGCGGGACAGTGTATGGTGAGGGCGCCGAGGCAGTCCGGGAGCGAGCGTGGCGCGCAATTCGAAGCCCCCCGAGTTCGAGCAAGCGCTCGAGGAGCTCGAGAAGCTCGTCGAGAGGCTCGAGCGCGGCGATCTTCCGCTCGATGTGGCGCTCAAGGATTTCGAGCGGGGCGTCGAGCTCACCCGCCACTGCCAGAGTGCATTGAAGGCCGCCCAGCAGCGCGTGGAGATTCTCCTGCGCCGCCACAACGGGGAGGCCGAGGTGGCTGCCTTCGTTTCCGAGGAGGAGCCGGTTGGGGGAGAGCCAGGGTCGGAGGGCGGGGAGCCGGCGGCCGGCGGCGGCATTTAGCATTCGCCCGGCGCGCTGCCTCTCGGAGGTCCGCGGACCACGTCATCTCGGCCCCAGCGACTTCAATGTCCGAACCCACTCAGATCTCAGGTCTTTATCCGCTGCTCTCGACGATCGGCTCGCCGGCCGATCTGCGGCGGCTCCCGCAGAGCGAGCTGCCGCAGCTCACGAGCGAGCTCAGGGAATTCCTGATCCAGAGCGTGAGCACGCGCGGCGGGCATTTCGCCGCCGGCCTGGGCACCGTCGAACTGACGGTCGCGCTGCATTACGTCTACGACACGCCGAACGACCTCATCGTCTGGGACGTGGGGCACCAGGCCTACCCCCACAAGGTACTCACCGGGAGGCGGCACAGCCTGCATACGGTGAAACAGCATGGTGGCCTCGCACCCTTTCCGTCCCGCAGCGAGAGCGAGTACGACACCTTCGGCGTCGGTCACTCGAGCACTTCGGTCAGCGCGGCGCTCGGGATGGCGGTCGCTGCGGCGCGTCTCGGCCAGAATCGACGGGCGGTCGCCGTGATCGGCGACGGTGCGATGAGCGCCGGCATCGCCTTCGAGGCCTTGAATCACGCAGGCGCCCTCGATGTGGATCTGCTCGTGATCCTCAACGACAACGACATGTCGATCTCCGAGGCGGTGGGCGCGTTCTCGAACTACCTCGCGCGCCTGCTGTCGGGAAAGCTCTACTCGCACCTGCGCGAGGGCAGCAAGAAAGTGCTGCGGCCCATGCCGCCGGTCTGGGAGCTTGCACGCCGCTCCGAAGAGCATGTGAAAGGCATGGTCCTGCCGGGGACGATGTTCGAGGAGATGGGCTTCAACTACATCGGACCGATCGACGGCCACGACCTGAAGGCCCTGCTCGGCACGCTGCGCAACATCAAGAAGCTCAAGGGCCCTCAGTTCCTGCACATCGTGACTCGCAAGGGCAAGGGCTACGCGCCCGCGGAGGCCGATCCGATCAAGTGGCACGGCCCCGGCCCGTTCGATCCGCGGAGCGGCACGATCTTCAAGGAGAAGTCGTCCGGACCCACCTACACGCAGGTGTTCGGCCAGTGGCTGTGCGATATGGCCGAGCGCGAGCCGCGCCTGATTGGCATCACTCCGGCGATGCGCGAGGGCTCGGGGCTGGTGGAGTTCTCCAAGCGCTTCCCGGACCGCTACTTCGATGTGGCGATCGCCGAGCAGCACGCGGTCACCTTCGCGGCGGGGCTGGCCGCCTCAGGCGTGAAGCCGGTGGTGGCGATCTACTCGACGTTCCTGCAGCGCGCCTACGATCAGCTCATCCACGATGTGGCGCTGCAGAATCTGCCGGTGGTGTTTGCGATCGACCGGGCGGGGCTGGTGGGCGGGGACGGGGCGACGCATCAGGGCGCCTTCGATCTGACTTACCTGCGCTGCGTGCCGAACATGGTGGTGATGGCGCCTGCCGACGAGAACGAGTGCCGGCAGATGCTCTACACCGCAACGA
>JASHTA010000370.1 GCA_030040795.1 Gammaproteobacteria bacterium
GCGAGCTCGATGTGGAGCTCGTGATTCACGGCGCAGGTCCGGCTTCCGCGTGGGCGGAGCAAGTGACGGTCGGGCAGACACTCGCCATCGCAGGTCCCGGGCGCAGCTATGCGGTCGACTCCACCGCAGACTGGTACGTTCTCGCGGGAGACGACACGGCGATCCCTGCGATTTGCACCATTCTCGAAAGTCTCCCCGCGACCGTGAAGGCGCTGGTCTTGCTGGAAGTGGTGGACGGCGCCGAGGAGCACGCGCTGGATGCGCGGAGCGCAAACACCGAGATTCGCTGGCTGCGGCGCGGACCCGACGCCGCGAACGCCGGACGCGAGCTGGAGTCCGCCCTGCGCCGCATCGAGCTGCCGGCCGGATCGGGACGGATCTATGTCGCGTGCGAGTCGGATGCGATGCGCCGCATCCGGCGCCATCTTCTGCACGAGCGACAGTTCCCGCGCGACCGCCTCGTGACGCGAGGCTACTGGCGCCTCGGAGAGACCGACCATCCCGATCGCGACTACGGCGAAGATGTCTAATCGCCGGCTGGCCGAGCGCATCGCGGCGCTCGACTGGCCGGGCATCGAGAAGACGCTCGACGTATACGGTTGCGCGACGCTGCGCGCCTTGCTCACTCGCGCGGAAACCGCGGAGCTCACGGGCGACTACGCGAACGACGAGCGATTCCGCAGCACGATCGTGATGGCGCGGCACGGATTCGGGCGCGGCGAATACAAGTATTTCAGCTACCCCCTGCCGGAGACCGTCGCGACCCTGCGGACCGAGCTTTATGCGCGGCTCGCGCCGATCGCGAACCGCTGGAGCGAAGCGCTCGGTATCGACGCGCGCTACCCGCCGGACCACGAAGCGTACCTCGCCCGCTGCAGCCACTCCGGGCAAGCCCGCCCCACGCCGCTCCTCCTTCGCTATGGGGAAGGCGACTACAACTGCCTGCACCAGGACTTGTACGGCGAGCAGGTGTTTCCGCTGCAGGCGACGTTCCTGTTGTCCGATCCGCAGCGGGACTTCACCGGTGGAGAATTCGTGCTTGCGGAGCAGCGCCCGCGGATGCAGTCGAGAGCGGAGGTCGTTCTGCTCGAGCGCGGCGATGGCGTGATCTTTCCCGTGCGGCACCGGCCGGTCCGGGGAGCGCGGGGCTGGCGTCGCGTGAGCCTGCGTCATGGCGTGAGCCGCCTGCGCTCCGGGGAGCGGTATACCGTCGGGATCATCTTTCACGACGCTCGATGATCGAAGCTCGAGGCGTATCTCGAGGCATAGCTCGACGCGTATCTGGAGGCGTATCTACAGGCGTATCTCGAGGCGATGACACCGTCGCGCGCGCTCTATAGAATGGCGGCCATCCGCTCGGACTCTCGAGGCTGATTTCCAGGGGGCTCGGGAGACAGGCGGATCGCACAAGCAATTAGAACCCACAGCGGCTGCCGCCTCGCTGGACACAACATAACTCGGCTGAAACGGCGTGAGCCTGCGCTCGACTCGCGAGTCGTCGAGCGCGGAGGATGCGAATGGGCGAAGAAGTCCTCATACCCGAGCCGGATGTACGCCAGATCGTGCGTCTCATTGGAAGAGTCGCGGACCTGAGCGGATCCCGGTCGACCAAGCGGCGGGCCCTCATGACCGGGCTCGCCCAGTTGATCGATGCCGACGCCTGGGCCTGGATCATCAGCCGGGCGGCGGACGATCACAACAATCCCGCGATCGCCTACTTTCAACACGGCGGCTACACGGAAGAGCAGGTCGCCCGATACGTCCAGATCATGCAAGACCGGGAGAACACGCCGGTCGAATATCACGCGCTCAACCAGCTGCGCTTCACCAGCAAGCGATTCACGCGCCGTTGGGATCAGCTCGTGACCCCGGAGGAATGGTACGGTCCGGGCAACAGGCAGATTCTCGATACGCTCGGCTTCGAGCACGTGATGTACTGCGTCAACGTGCTGGACGACAGCGGCCTCTTCAGCGGCATTACGCTCAAGCGCCGAACGGGCCGCCCCAATTTCACGCCGCTACAGCAGCGCATCGCCCACATCGTCACGGGAGAGATCGACTGGCTGCACCGGGAGGAGAACCTGTCCGGCGTGACGCGCCAAGTCCACCCGCTTCCCCCGAGCCAGCGCACCGTGCTCATGCTGCTGATGGAAGGCAACAACAAGCCGAAGATCGCCCGCAAGCTCGGCTGCAGCTACAACACCGTCAAAGAGCACGTCAAGGCGATCTACACGCATTTCAATGTGCACAGCACGGCGGAGCTGTTTCATCACTTCAGGGCCGGAGACGGGCTGGACGCCGGGTGACGCGCCGGCCGGAGCTCCTCGCGCGCTCGAGAGCATCGCTGGGCCGCCCCCCGAACGGGTGATAGGCAGCACCGAGTCCGGATCGCGCTGCTGGTGGGGGGCGAACACCCCCGAACGGGTAATAGGCGGCGTTCGCGTATGTTGCTATTACTTGCGAGCGGGTCGACGGCCGCGCCCAGTCCGGGCGCGAACGGCGCAAGGAGAAGAACAATGCTTCACACCATACATCGCCGCCGGATCGCTATGCAGACCCTATCGGGCGCGACGCTGCTTCGTCTCGCCGCGGTCCTGCTGTCCGCAGGAGCGCTCAGCGCCTGCGGAGGCTCCAGCTCCGGCTCGAGCGCCGGCACCGGGTCCCCTTCATCCTCCGGCAGCAGCACGAGTGTCTCGACGGCCGCCGGAAGCGTCACGGTACATGCGAGCGAGGGAACGATCGGCAGCGCACAGGTCGTGTCGGCGCCGGCCGGAGCACCTGCGGGGATCTCGACACCCTTCGGCTGGTTCACCTTTACCCTCAGCGGCCTCACGCCGGGCGCCACGGTGACGCTGACTTTCACGGTGCCGTCGGGATTCACCGTGACAGGCTACGAGAAGTGCAACAACGGCGCCTGCTCGGCCCTCTCCGGAGCCACCGTCAGCGGCAGCACGCTCACCGTGACGCTGACGGACGGCGGGACCGGCGATACCGACGGCGCCGCGAACGGCACGATCACCGATCCGGGCGCGATCATCGCGACGAGCAGCAGCTCGTCCTCTTCCAGCTCGAGCAGCAGCAGCTCCAGTAGTAGTAGCAGCAGCGCGAGCAATACCAGCCTCAGCGGCGCCTACGGGATCGCATCGTTGATCAACGTGCAAACCGGAAGTAACGCCGGTGTGGGCACCGTGACGGCCGACGGGTCGGGAAACTGGACGTCGAATGAAGATGAGGATGACAACGGAACCATCACCAGTACGTCGGCTTCGGGAACCGACTCGATCGGGGCGAACGGCGCATTGACACTCGTCCAGTCCGGCGGCGCCACGCTCACGGGCAACGTCAGCGCAGACGGCAACACCGTGGCAGCCGAAGATCTGAACACCGGGGACGACCCGCAGATGATCTTCGCGATGAAGCAGGGACAGGGCACTTTCTCGAACGCCAGCCTCAGCGGCACCTTCGTGCTCGGTGCATTGGGGGGCTTCGAGTATTCTGGCGGTAGCCCGAGCGGAGATTACGGCGTATTGATCTCCGTGACGTTCGACGGCGCGGGCAACTACACGGTCACTTCCCAGACCGATAACGACGAGGGAACCGTCGGCGCGGGCAACACGGGCTCGGGAACCTATTCGGTCGCCCCGGACGGCACGGTGACGCTCATGGTTTCGAGCGGTGAGCTCACCGCTCAACTCAGCGCGGACGGCAACACTCTGGCGGGAGTGGTCCTCACTTCCAGCGCCTATCCGGAGATGGATATCGCCATCAAGGTGGGCCAGGGCACTTTCTCCAATGCCAGTCTGAGCGGAACTTACGCGGCAGCCGCGTTGACAAGCAATCCCAGCGGAAGCAACGGCCTCTTGGGCACCGTGACGTTTGATGGGGCGGGTAATGTCACGGGCACTTCAACCCAAAACGACGCCAAAACGGGAGCCGTCACGACCGTATCGCTTGCCGGAACCTACTCGGTCGCGGCAGACGGTACGGTGACCGTCAATTTCTCCGCCGGCCCCACGACGCTGACAGGCAATTTCAGCGCGGACGGCAACACGCTGGTGCTGGAGGATCTGCAATCGGGGGATAATCCGGGGATGATGGTTCTGATTCGCTGATGTCGGGATGCAGATCATCTGCGACCGTGACGCGCCGCGAGCCATGCCTCGACGGCCAGGCTACGATCCGCTCGCCTTCTGCCCCAGCGGCAGGTTCGGCACGCCGAACTTGCCTTGCAGCTTGCTGAGCTTCGCAAGATCGACCGACCCGACGATGTTGACGATCGTGAACTTCCGCGGGTTCGTGGCAATGATGACGACCCCCTGGATACGGTTGTTCTGCCTGAGCATGCAGACGTCGACGTCCTCGTCCTGCGGAGACTTGTGAATAGAGATCAGCTTCTTCCAGCCCGCGGCATCGATCTGTCTGCGGACTCGATCCACATCGCTTTGAGGGTAGGCGTTGTCCGTCGCGAACTGGAAGCTGCGCACGTAGATGCCTTCGATTCCGCTCACCACGTCCTTGACGGCCGCAGCGTCCGGATCGTTGTCCATGAACTGGGTGGCCAGCGTGAGGAGCGAGGGGTCCAGGCTGATGTTCACGGAGCTGACCGCTTTCTTCGCCAGGCTGTCGAAGCTCGGCAGCGCGATTCGGCCGGCTTGCGCATGCGATGCGATGGGCACCGCGATCAGCAGCAGCGCCGCGAGCAGACGGACCGCGGATTTCGTGGGTAGGTGTCTCATGCGATTCTCCTCATTCATCCGGACCGGGACGGATCGGCCGTCATTCGAAGGGCGGTATTGAGCGTCTGGCTCGAGATGCTCAGCGCCCGAAGGATCTGATCGCGCGCTTCGTGCGCACGAAGCTGTCGAGCGTGTTGATGCCAGAACGTGCCCCCTCCGGCGAGAGCCGCGACCAGCACGACGGTCGCTGCAGCCGAGAGCCCCGTGCGCCGGCTCAGCCACGGAAGCCGGAACCACGGCCGGAGCCACGAACGGCTCCACGGACGGCTCCGCGGACGGAGCCACGAACGGCTCCACGGCACACTCGACCTCCGGCGCGAGATGGAGGCTGCGGAAGCACACGCCCGCTCCGCAGCGCTCGTGACGCGTTCGGCAAACTGATCCGGCGGGTCAATCGGCCGCAAGGCTTCCCGGAGCCGCTGCTCGAGTTTTGAATCGTCGGGGTCAGTCATAACGTATCCCTATCCGTGCAGCGGGCTCGAAGACTCGCGAGCGATCGCCTGAGGTGGCTCTTGACCGTGTTCACCGACAGGTCGAGCACTCGCGCGATCTCCGCGGGATCG
>JASHTA010000371.1 GCA_030040795.1 Gammaproteobacteria bacterium
TCACCGGGGAGTCGACATAGGTGATTCCCTTCGCGGCGAGTCCCTGAGCCACCCGCGCTGCGACGCGCGGTCCGGAGGTGGAGAGCTCGATGAGCCGCCGGATGCGCGAGCCGGAACCGACGCCCTGCTCACCGAGCGCGACGGTCTCGACGATGTCGGGGGTCGGCAGACTGGTCAGAACCGTCTCGGCGAGCGAGGCAGCCTCGGCGGCCGAGCCCGCCTGGCGTGCGCCGCGTGCGATCAAAGGAGCTGCCGCCTTCGAGCTCACATCGAAGACGACGAGCGCATATCCGGCATCGAGCAAGCGGCCCGCCATGGGTGCACCCATGTTGCCGATGCCCACGAAGCCGATGGGCTCGCTCAACGAGCTCCCCTGGATCGCCTCGCTCACGTGAACGCTCCTTGAGGCCTCAGGTGGATGCCGACTCGTACTCGGCGAGGGCCGCCCGCGCCGTGCGGAATGCCTCGACGCCCGCAGGCACTCCGGCGTAAATGGTCGCCTGCAGCAGCGCTTCTTGAATCTCAGTCCGTGTGCAGCCGTTGCGCAGCGCGCCCATCACGTGCAACTTCAGCTCGTGCTGGCGGTTGAGCGCCGTCAGCATCACGATGTTGAGGAGGCTGCGCGTCTTGCGCGGCAATCCTTCGCGCGTCCAGATCGCGCCCCAGCAGTACTCCGTCACGAGCTCCTGCAGCGGCCGGGAGAATTCATCCGCCTGGGCCAGGGACTTCTCGACGTAGTCGCTGCCGAGAACGGCCTTGCGCGCGGCGAGGCCGCGGTCGAACAGACTTTGGGTCATGGGTGCTCCATCGTGGTCGAAGAGGCTGCTGTACCGGTGGGGTGTCGGCGCTGAGCGCGCTGTGTCCTGTTCACCGGCGCCGGGGCCAAAGCTTTCGGGTGGCGAGCCGCGCGCCTTCGACGAGCGACTGCAGCTTCATCCAGCAGAACGGCGGATACACCGCGCCGAATCCCGCGAAGGTGCCGAACCCGCAATCGGTGCCGGCGATGACACGTTCGGGCCCGACGACGCTCGCATAGCGCTCGATGCGCTGCGCCACCAGCTCCGGATGCTCGACGTAGTTCGTGTTCGAGCCGATCACGCCCGGAACGAGGATCTTCTCGTCCGGAAGCTTGATGCTCTCCCACGCCTCCCACTCGTGCTCGTGCCGCGGGTTCGCGCCTTCGATGAGCAGAGCCGCCGGTTTCGCCTTGATCACGATGGGGAAGATCTTGCGGCAATCCAGATCATGCACGTGGGAGCCCTCGTAATTGCCCCAGCAGACATGCAGGCGGACGCGGTCCGCGGGGACCCCGGCGAGCGCGTGATTGAGGGCTTCCACCTGCAGCTCGGCGTAGCGCAGGAATTGCTCGTCGGAGAGGCTCTTGAAGCGGGTGTGACGGCCCATTGCAAGATCCGGACAGTCGAGCTGCAAGGCGAGCCCGGAGCCGACGATGAGCTCGTACTCCTCCCGCATGGCGTCGGCGAGCGCGGCCAGATACTCCTCGTGGGATTTGTAGTACTCGTTGGGCTGGAAGACCGAGATGGTGCCCGGCGAAACGGCATTCATGAAGCCGTTCTCGATCTTGGCCGATGCGAGCGCCGCCTTGAGATTGACGATGTCCTTCTTCAGCCCGCTCAAGTCTCGCACCCGGATCGGACCGCGGCAGACCGGACGCTTGTACGTGGCGGAGTGACCGGCCTTGACCAGGCGGTCCCGATATTCGGGATACTCGTCCAGATCCTGCGGCGTGGGCCGGGGCGAATCGCCTTCGAAGCCGGTGAGGCGGTGGCGGATGTAGGTGGCGTAGCTGATCTTGCTCATCTCACCATCGCTCACCACATCGATGCCGGCCTCGGCCTGCTGGCGGACGATATCGTGGACCGCGCGGCCGATGACCGCGTCGAAGCGAGCCGGGTCTTGCGCCTCGCCCCGATCCTGCGCGAACAGGCAGTCGACCACATCCTGCGGCCGCGGCAGGCTTCCGACGTGCGTGGTGAGAATGCGTTCGGTGCTGCGGGTCATGCGCGTGTCCTCGGCGGCGGCGAGTCTCGACTCGCCTGCGGCAGTGTAGAATCTTTCGATGAGGGACGACAGTGTTCTCGTCGCCGGTGCCGGGCCGGTCGGACTGCTCACCGCGCTCGGGCTCGCCCGCTCCGGCGTGCCAGTCACGGTGCTCGAGAGCGAGCCGGCGATCGTCAACTCTCCCCGTGCGATCGTCTATCACTGGTCGGTGCTCGATGGCCTCGAGCGGCTCGGCATCCTCGAGGATGCAAAGCGAATCGGCCTGCTCAAGCAGGATTACATGTACCGGATCTTCCGGACCGGCGAGAGCATCTGCTGGAGCCTCGCGGCGCTCGCCGATTACACGGCACATCCCTACAACGTCCACCTCGGCCAGAATCGGCTCGCCGAGGTGGCGCTCGAGCGCTTGCGCCAGCTCTCCGGAACGGCCGTCGCGTGGAATACCCGCGTGACCGGTCTCACGCAGGACGCGGCAGGTGTCACCGTGCAAGCGAGCACGCCCGAGGGACCGCGCGAGTACCGGGCCGGATGGCTGGTCGGCGCCGACGGCGCGCGCAGCGCGGTGCGCCAGGCGCTCGGGCTCGAGTTTGCCGGCACCACCTGGCCCGAGCGCTTCGTCGCGACCAATGTTCGCTACGACTTCCAGCAGCTCGGGCTCGCGCTCGCCACCTTGATGATCGATCCTCAGTACGGCGCGATCATCGTGAAGATCGATAACTCGGGGCTGTGGCGGTGCACGTACTGCGAGGACGCGAGCCTCCCGGAGGAGGGCGTGCTCGAGCGCATGCCGGCCTATTTCCGGGCGATCCTGCGACCGGGCACCGGCTACGAGCTGATGCAGTACTCTCCTTATCGCATGCATCAGCGCGCAGCGGAACGCTTCCGTGCCGGACGCGTCGTGCTCGCGGGCGATGCCGCGCACGTCACCAATCCGACCGGCGGGCTCGGCCTCACGTCCGGGATGTTCGATTGCTTCGTGCTGTACGAGGCCCTCGCGGCGGTGATTCACGGCGAGGTCGGCGCTGAGGTGCTCGATCGCTACTCCGATGAGCGGCGCCGCATCTTCTGGGAACGTGCCTCCCCGCAGGCTTGCGAGAACAAGCGGCTCATCTATCACTCGCGCGATCCGGTGCGGCTCGAGGAGGACTTGAAAAACCTGCGGCGCTTCGCGACCGACAAGGACTTCATGATCGAGCGATCGATGTTCACGAAGAGCCTCGAGTCGCCGTCGCTGCTCGGGCGGCGGACGATATAGCGCAGGGCGCCTCAAGGCTCGGGTCGGCGGCCCTCGAAGGCGTTGCGCAACAGCTTGCGCAGGCCGTCCGCGCGGATCGGCGCGGGATTGTAGTAAGGATTGGCGGCGGCGAGTTCGACCGCGCGGTCGATCGCATCGGCTTTCATGCCGATGTCCTCGAGCGCAGCGGGCGCGCCGACCGAGCGCGCGAGCTCGAACAACCCCTGCGCGGGATCCTCGACACCCAGGGCGGCTGCGATCCGGCGCATGGCCTCAGGCGCGGCCGCCGCGTTGTACGCCACGGCGTGCGGCAGAACGATCGTGTGCGTCTCGGCGTGCGGAAGATCGAATGTTCCGCCGAGGACGTGGCAGAGCTTGTGATGGAGCGCCATGCCGACCGCGCCGAGGACCGTTCCACCGAGCCAAGCGCCGTAGAGCGCTTCGGCCCGCGCCTCGACATTCGTCGGATCCCGCGCCACGCGCGGCAGGCTCCTGCTCAGCGCGCGAATGCCTTCCTCGGCCACCAGGGATATCACGGGATTCGCCGCCTCGCTGTAGAGGGCTTCGACGCAATGCGCGATGGCGTTGAGGCCGCTCGTGCCGGAGAGTCCCGGGGACAAGGAGAGCGTGAGCAGGGGGTCATAGAGAACCGAGCGGGGAAGCACTTTGACGTTGCGGCCGGTGCGCTTGACTCCCTCCTCGGTGATGCCCCAGATGGGCGTCATCTCCGAGCCGGCATAGGTGGTCGGAACGGCGAGAATGGGCAGTCCGAGGTCCAGCGCGACGGCCTTGGCGAGACCGGTCGTCGAGCCCCCGCCGACGGCCACGCAGCAGTCGGCCGACAGCCGCCGCACCTCGGCGCAGGCAGCGCGTGCCGTCTCGATCGGCACATGCATCCGCGCCTGATCGAATGTACCCACGGCGCGGACACCGAGCAAAGCGGCCGCGCGCTCACCGAGCGAGCGCTGCTCGGGCGTGGAGAGCACGAGCGCCCGCGAGCCGAGCCGCGCGAGCTCCGCAGGCAGCTCCTCGAGCGCGCCGTCCCGAAAGAGGACCCGCGCGGGCAAGGCCTCGTACACAAACCTGAGCAAGCTGGAGTCTCCGCGCATGCGCCGTCGCGGCCTGCCGCGGCTCCTCGCCGGGGCTTGCCGCCGCTGTTCGCTGCGCCCACTGAGCGCTACTCTACCTCGCGCCGCCCGCGGCGGAGGAGTTGAGATGCTCGAAGTGTATACCTGGGAGCCGAACGCCAACTCCGGCAAGCCGCTGTTGATGCTGAAGGAGAAGGGAGTCGAGTTCGCGTACCACTACATCGACATGGCCAATCGCGAGCAGCACTCGCCCGCCTATCTCGAGCTCAATCCCAACGGCACAGTACCGACCGTGATCCACGATGGGCGCGTGCTGACGGAGTCCTCGCCCGCCCTCGAGTATCTCGATGCGGCCCTCGGGGGGCCGGCACTTCGTCCGCGCGATCCCTATCTGCTCTGGCGGATGCGACGATGGATTCGGTTCCTCGACTATCATTACTGCCCCTCCCTTGCGATGTTCGGCGGCGCCGGCGTGAGCGAGCGCATGCCGGATCAAGATGCCGAGGCGATCGAGCGGCAGGTGAAGGACATCCCGATGCCGGAGCGCCGAAGGGTCTGGCGGCTCATCATGGCGAAGCAAGTTCCGCAGGCGGAGCTCGCGGAGTCCGGCCGGCGCATCAACGCCGGCATCCGGCTGTTCGAGGAGGCGCTCGCCGAGTACCCGTACCTCGCGGGACCCGACTACAGCCTCGCGGACATCGTGGCGATGGTCACGGTCTATGCGATGCCGGTGATACGGCCCGAGCGGGTGAACGACCGGGAGACTCCGCGCTACATGGACTGGCTCCGCCGCTGCCATGCGAGACCGGGCAACCGGGCGGCATTCGCCCTCGGACGCGGCTGGGTGGCGGCCCGCGTCGAGGAGACGCGTAAGCTCCTGGGGGTCTAGAGGATGCTCGAGCTGTATCACTGGGAGCCGAACGTCGATTCGGGCGAGCCCCTGATCTGCCTCAAGGAAAAGGGGCTCGCCTTCCAGAGCCGCTACGTCGACCTGTTGCAGTTGCAACAACGCGAGGCGGATTTCCTGCGGCTCAATCCGAGCGGCCAAGTGCCCGTGCTCGTCCACGGCGGGCGTGTGATCACCGAGGCGGGCCTGGTGATGCTCTACCTCGAGGACACCTTTCCGCAAAGGCCCCTCATGCCGCAGTCGCTCGCCGAGCAGTACGAGGTGCATTTCTGGATCAAGTATGCCGAGGAGCGCATTGTTCCCTATGTGACGCTCCTCGGCTGGCACGGGATCACTCGCCCGGCACTCGCGCGCGCGGCGATCGGGGCGGCGAGAGAGACGCTCGGGCGGCTTCCTCAGGAGAGGCGCATGCTCTGGGAGAAAGCGCTCGATGGCGCCTGCCCGGACGATGAGATCTCGCTTGCGCGCGAAGCGCTTGGCGCGGCGGCGCACCGGCTCGAGCGCTCGCTCGAGCGTGCCCGCTGGCTCGCAGGCGGGAGCTATTCCCTCGCCGACATCGCGCTCGTGCTGGCCGTGCGGGCTCTGCGCGTCGTGATGCCCGGTCTGCTGACGGCCGAGCGGGCACCGAGGACGGTCGACTGGCTCCGCAGGCTCGAGGAGCGGCCGGCGGTCCGGGAGACGCTCGCGCTCGCGCGCGTGCCGGCGCCCGAGAGAGTCTTCGCCCCCGGACCGGAGCCGGCACGCTGGGGCTAGAATACGAGCTCCCTCGCGTGGGGGGCCGCTCACGAACCGGAGATCCAGCGACATGAAAGACTTTGCGGACAAGGTGGCCTTCGTGACGGGAGGCGCGAGCGGCATCGGCCTGGGAATCGTCAAGGCCCTCATCGGGGCGGGCGCGAAGGTCGTCCTGGCGGACTTGCGGCAGGACCATCTCGATGAGGCGCTCGCTCACTTCCGCGGCCGCGGCTTGGCCGAGCGCGTGCACGGTATCCGGCTCGACGTGACCGACCGGGCGGCGATGGCGAGCGCTGCGGCGGAGACGGAAAAGCGCTTCGGCAAGGTTCACGTGCTGGTCAACAACGCGGGCGTCGGCATTGAAGGGCCTCTGCGCCATGCCACCTATGACGACTGGGATTTCGGCCTTGGGGTGAATCTCGGAGGCGTGGTCAATGGCATTCAAACGTTCGTGCCGCGTATCAGGGCGCACGGGGAAGGCGGCCACGTCGTCAATACGGCGTCCCTCGCCGGCTTGGTGTGGATGCCGTCGTTCATGACGGTCTACACGACCAGCAAGGCGGCGGTGATCACATTGTCCGAGTGCATCCGCGACGATCTGGCGCCGGATCACATCGGCGTATCCGTGCTGTGCCCGGGACCGGTCAAGAGCAACATCCATCAGGCGGGACGCAATCGCCCGGAGAAATTCCGCGGATCGAGCGGCTTCGCCGAGGCGGAAGCGCAGCTCGCCAGACGCACCGTCTCGCCGCTCTGGATGGAGCCCGAGGCCGTCGGAGAGAGGGTCTTGCGCGCGATCCGCAACGACGAGCTCTATATCATCACTCACGGGGAGTGGCGCGACGCCTTCGACCAGCGAACCGCGGCGATCCGCGCGGCCATGCCGAGCGAGGTCAATCCCGATCTGATCCGCTCGCTGCGGGAGCGTCGCTGACCGCGCCGGTGACCGGATTTCCGTAGTGGTACGGCGGAATGTACGGCGAGGGGTACTGGTCGTGCACGACGGTCGGCGGCCGATCGGGCGGCAGGCTCTTCTCGGGCCGCGTATTCGGTAGCGCCGTCTTGCCCCACCCGTCGGCATAAGGCGTGTACATCCTGAAGTAGGAGTGCAGCGTCTTCAGTTTCCAGACGCCGCTCTCCTTCACGTACTCGTTCTCGTACGTTCCGAGTCCCCAGAGGCCGGATTGGCGGTGCTCACCGACCTGCGCGAAGAACCGCCAGCGGCCCCGTGCCGACCTGCCGTCGGTTGCGACCGTAACGATCGGCTGCAGCTGCATGTGGTCGAAGAGCTTGCCTCGGGTGAGCCCGTTCGGCTCGAGCCATTTCAGGTAATCGAATACTCGCTCCCGGCCGCTGAAGACGCCGCGGCCTCCGATCTCGAGCGTTCCGTCCTGCGCGAACAGATTCGCCGTCTCTCTCCAAAGCGCCTTGTCGACGAAGTACCCGTAGCTGCGCTGCAAATTCTCGATCGCCTGCTCGTCCTCGAGCCGTTCCACGGCGCGAGCCGTGCTCGAGATGCGGTCGGACACGGCGCGGAGCGCCGGAGGCAAGGACGCGATGTCGTCCATTGCAGCGCTGGAGCGCGCGGCCGCGCCTGCAGCGAGGCTGGGCTGTCCCGTAACGGGATGCGCATAGTGAAACGGCGGGATATAGATGTCCGGGAAAGACTCGTAGACGACGCTCGGCGGCCGGTCCGGCGGGATCTTCTCGCTCGCCTTCGCCGTGGACCTCGGCCCATTCATCCACCCCTCGTCGTAGAGCGCGAAGTACGTCGTGTAGACGTGGTCTGTCTTGAACTTCCAGATGCCGGCTTCCTGCACGAATTCGTTCTCGTACACGCCGCCGTGCCAGATTCCCCCGCCCTGGTACACGCCGAGCTGCCCGAACGCACGGCTGCGCGCCCAGGCGCGCTTGCCGTCCGGCGACACATGGATCACCGGCTGCAGCTGCTGATGATTGTGGAGGTGGCCTTGCTCCACGCCCTGCGGGCCGAAGAGCTCGAGTGCCCGACGTATGCTCGCACGCCCGACATAGATGCCGCGCTGGGAGATCTCCATCGTCGCGTCTTCCGCGAACAGGGCGGCGAGCGCGTCCCAGCGCTGCTTGTCGAGATCGTAGCCGTAGGCGGAGATGAGATTCTCGATCTGAGCGATGTCGTGCAGGCGCCGCAGACGCTGCTCCAGGGCATCCATCGATCGGCCGAGCGATTGAGCCGCCGCCGTTCCCTGTGGCTCTCGCAATGCCGTGACGGGGCTCTCGTAGTGGAATGGGGGCGTGTAGACCCCCGGCCAGGTCTCGTACGACTCGCTTGGCGGCCGATCGGGAGGGAGTTGGCGGGAGACGAATACTCCGCCAGTGGCGTCCTTGTTCCTCAGCCACCCGCCCTCGTACGGGACGATGATCGTCTGGTACCAGTGCAGCTTGGCGATCCTCCACACTCCGGCCTGCCGGACGTATTCGACCTCGTAGGGTCCCTCGCCCCAGAGGGCACGCTCGCCGAGCTGCCCGGCGATGAGGAACGTGCGCCAGCGAGCCTTCGCCGTGAGGGCATCCGGTGCAACGTGGATCACCGGTTGCAGCTGGAACCACTCATGGATTTCCCCGTGCCTCAAACCCGCGCGGCCGCCACCGAGTGCGTGGAGGTACTGCCGAATCCGCGCCTGGCCGCAGTAGACTCCATCGAGCCCCATCTCGATGATTGCGTCCTCGGCGAATAGGCCGGCGGCCTCGTCCCACTGCGCAGCGTCGAGGTAGTACCCGAAAGCGCGTTGCAGGCGCTTCACCGCGCTCGCGGCTTCGAGGCGCGCCGCCTGCGCCTCGAGCCACGCCATTCGCCGCAACACGGGCTCCAGTTTTGCCGTATCAGGCATGCTTTCCGTCCCGTGCCTTCGCATCGAGATCCGACCACAGATCGATATAGCGACCGCCGAGCGCATCGTGCCGGCCGGCGCCGAGCGCCGCGACGACATCGCAGCACCGCGCCAGATCCTTCGCCGAGTCCTCCGGCGTGCGATTGCGCAGCATGGCGACGCCCGCCGGAACCCAGCGCTGAGCTTCGGGAGAGTTGATGGTCAGGTGCGCCATATCGGTCGTGATCGTCCCGGGATGCAGCGCGAACGCCCGGATACCGGCGCTGCGCGACTCGAGGTCGACGGTCTCGGTGAGGCGGATCACGGTGCTCTTGCTCACGGCATAGGCCGAGAGGTGCGGCACGGGCTCGAGACCTGCGCTCGAGACGATGTTGACGATGCGGCCCGATCCTCGCTCGCGCATGCCGGGGATCACCGCATGCATGAAGAGCACGGCCGCAAGCACGTTCACTTTCTGCGCGTCCCACCAGTCGAGCGGATCGACTGTACCGATCGGTCCGTACGGACCCGGAATCCCCGCATTATTGATGAGCAGAGAGAGCGGCCCGAACCGCGCGCGGGCGGCCGCGACCGCGGATGCCGCCGTGCCCGGGTTCTTCACATCCGCGGCAATCGCGAGCGCCTCTCCGCCGCCGCGACGGATCTGCTCGACCGTCTCATCGAGCTGCCGAGTGGTGCGGGCGACGAGCGTCACACGCGCACCCTCCGCCGCGAGCCGCAGCGCAAGAGCCTTACCGATGCCGCGGCCGGCGCCGGTGACGAGCACGGACTGTCCATCGAGGGGTTGCATCAGGGCGCTCCCGCCATAGGCATCGGCGTCATGTCGAGACTATAGTATCGGTCAAAGCCGGCATGCGGGCACGCCCGTTTCCCGGCAGTTCATCCAGCGGAGCGTGAGTTCATCCTCCGGAGCATTGATGAGTCAGCTCGTTCTCGCTCGATTCTTTCCGAAATCCGGGCAAGAGTCTCGCGTCGAAGCCATTCTTCGCGGCATGGTCGCGAGCACTCGTCAAGAGCCGGGCTGCATCCGATACGACTTGTACCGAGCGAACGCCTCAGGAGCCTCGGTTTTCTGTCTGATCGAGCGGTACGCCGATCAGGCAGCCATCCAGGCGCATCGGGAGACGTCCCACTACAAGAGCTACCGCGCGAGTATCGCGGACCTGCTCGCGCAGCCGATCGAGGTCTCGATGCTCGACGCGCTCGATGCACTCGATGCACTCGACGCGCGGGAGCGGCGGTAGCCTCGTACCCCCCCGAGTGACTCGTCTGCAGTCCTTCGGGGCGCTCGGTACACGAAACCTCAGGTGAGCATGAGGTTTGCTGCACTCTGGCGCCACGGGGATCGCAATGCCGGCCGGAGTGCCGGGATCCGGCGGAAGATGGCCCACGACGTCAAGACGTCTATCCGCCCGTAATGGCCCGCAGCCGATCCTGCACGGCGCCGAGCTGCTCGGGATGCGTGAAGGCGTACAGGTCACCGCGGCGAATGGCCGCCACGACGATCCGGCCGACCTCATCAGGCTCGATCCAGCGCGCCCTCGCGCCGAACTCGGTTTTCTCCAGATCGACGTCCTGCAATGTGCCGCGGCTCAGGCTTTGCGGACGATTGCGGCTGCTCGTCTTGATGTTCGTTCGGACAGGTCCGGGACAGAGCGCCGTGACGCCGACCTTCGAGCCGTCCTCGGCGAGCTCGAGAGCCAACGTCTCGGTGAGCGCGACGACGCCGTACTTGGTCACCGCGTACGCACCGAGTCCTGGCATCGTGACGAATCCGCCGACTGAGGCGGTGTTCACGATATGGCCACCGTCGGCGTTCGCGCGGAGCATCGGCAGGAAGGCCTGCACGCCGTGAATGACGCCCCACAGGTTCACGCCGATCACCCATCGCCAATCCTCGACGGTGAGATCGGCGATCCGCCCCATCGAGCCGATGCCGGCGTTGTTGCAGACGACGTGCACGGCGCCGAAGCGCCGGCGCACCTCCTCGGCGAGCGACCGAACGCTCGCGAAATCGCTCACATCCGTGCGAATCCCCACTGCGCCGATCTCCTCGGCCGTGCGCCGCAGCGCGCTCTCCTCGATGTCGCCGATCACGACCTGCATCCCTTCGG
>JASHTA010000037.1 GCA_030040795.1 Gammaproteobacteria bacterium
CTCGAGGCCGGCGTGGTGCGGCTGCGTCCGGTGCTGATGACGGCGCTTGCGATGATCGTCGGCATGGTGCCGATGGCCCTTGCGCTCGGGGAGGGCGGTGAGCAGAACGCCCCGCTCGGCCGGGCGGTGATCGGCGGGCTTGCCGTTGCCACCGTCGCGACGCTGTTCTTCGTGCCGACCGTCTTCAGCATCCTGCACCGCAGGCATCAGGCGCCGGCTCCCCTGCCGCCGGAGTTGGCCGTTTGACCCTCTGAGGAGACTTGCGTTGATCGAGACACCTGACACTTCAAAGCCGCTGCCGGCCGCGCGAGAGCCGGCCGCGAGAGAGCCGGCACGCGAGCTCACGCCCTCGCCCGCAAAGCTCCGGCGCGTGGGACTCATCGTCGCGGTGATTGCGCTGCTCATCGCCGCCGTCGGCATTGTGGACCGGGAGCTCAAGGAGCACGCGGTCGCGAGCTGGACCAACGAGCAGGCCGTACCGAGTGTCTCGGTCGTGATCCCCGGGCGCGGCGGGAGCGCCGCGAGCGGCGCGGTCCTCGAGCTTCCGGGCAACATCAAGGCCTGGCACGAGGCGTCGATCTACGCACGGGTGAGCGGATATTTGAAGGAATGGAATTTCGACTATGGCGCTCACGTGAAGCAGGGCCAGGTGCTTGCGACGATCGAGACGCCCGACCTCGATGCGCAATACGCCGCCGCCAAGGCCGATCTCGACGCGTCCAGGGCGAAGGTGAACGTCGCAAGAGCCGCGATGGAGTTCGCGAAGACGACGTACGAGCGCTGGCGCGACTCCCCGAAGGGCGTCGTCTCGGTGCAGGAGACGGAAGCGAAGAAGGCGGACTACGAGACTGGGCTCGCGAGCTACGATGCGGCCATCGCCGGTGTGAAGGCGGACGAAGGCGCCGTCGATCGGCTCAAGGCTCTCGAGGAATTCAAGAATCTGGTCGCACCCATCGACGGCATCGTGACGGTGCGCACCACGGACATCGGCGACCTCATCAACGCGGGCAGCGGCGCGGGAGGAGGTAGCGCGCCGCTCCTCTTCAAGGTCGCCGAGGTGGACAAGATGCGGGTGTTCGTCCAGGTGCCGCAGGCGATGTCCGCAGGGATCGTCCGGGGGATGACCGCCGATCTGACGGTGCCGCAGTATCCCGAGCGCATCTTCAAGGCGACCGTCGCCACCACCGCGAGCGCGATCGACCCGACCGCGCGCACGCTGCTCGTCGAGCTGTACGCGAACAATCCCGATGGACTGCTCGAGCCCGGCACCTACGCGCAAGTGCACTTCGACTTCAAGCCGAACCCCAACATCCTGACGATTCCGGCGACCGCGCTCATCTTCCAGGAGGCCGGCATGCAGGTGGCCGTCGTCGGTCCGGACGGCCGTGCGCAGCTCAAGGCGGTGACGCTCGGGCGCAATTTCGGCTCGGATGTCGAGGTCCTGAGAGGGCTCTCGCCCTCCGATCGGGTGATCAACAGCCCGCCCGATTCGCTGACGCAGGGGCAGCTCGTGAGCGTCGTCAGTCCCCCCGGCTCCTCGAGCGGCGGCGAGGTCGCAAAGACCGCCGGCGCAGGCGCGCTGACGGGCGCAGGCGCACCCGGCGGCGCGGGCGTGCCGGCCAGTGCAGGCGCAACCTCCGGCGCAGGCGTGCCGGCCAGCGCAGCCACCGAGCGATGAGCCGCGTGAACGTATCCCCCGCGCAAATGCGCGCACGGTGGCGCAGGTTCGCGAGCGGCACTGCGATCCTTGTCGCGGCCGCGGCGCTGGCGGGCTGCGCCGTGGGCCCCGATTACCGCACGCCCAAAGTGAGCGTGCCCGACCACTACGATGCAGCCGCGCAGATGTCGCTGGGGCGCGCGGCGCAGGCACGGAAGCCGGGCGCCCAAGCAGCGCCCGCGGAGCTCGCAACTTGGTGGCACACGCTCGGCGATGCGGAGCTCGACTCGCTGATCGATCGCGCCGTGGCCGGTAATCCGGACGTGCTCATGGCGCTCGACCGGCTGCAGGCCGCGCGGCTTTACGAGGCGGGTCTCATCGGCACGGCACTGCCGGCTGCGGACGCGAGCGGGGGCTACGGACGAGGGACCGGCAGCGATCTGACCCGCGGCCGCGTCTCCGAGCCGCTCCATTCGGCGGACACCACGCGCGGCCTCACCAACGTGACCACCGTCGGTGGTTTCGATGCGGTGTGGGAGATCGACATTTTCGGGCGCGTCCGTCGCGAGATCGAGCAGGCGCGCTACAACGCGCAAGCCGCCGCCGACGCGCGCAACGCGGTGCTCGTATCCTTGATCGCCGACGTAGCGCGTGCCTATGTGGACCTGCGCGGAGCGCAGATGCGCGCCGGCGTCCTGCACTCGGCCGCCGATGCGCTCACCCAGGGCGTGAGCATCGCCACGCAGCGCTATCAGCGAGGCATCTCGAACGAGCTCGACGTGACGCTCGAGAAGCGCGAGCTCGCGACGATCCAGGCCGAGATTCCAATCGTGAATGCCGAGGTCAGCGCGGGCGAGTACGCGATCGCGATGCTGCTTGGAGAGTATCCCGAGAGTCTCGTCAAGGAGCTTGTATCGCCCGGCATGATCCCCGTCGTGCCTGCGACCCTCATCCCCGCCGTGCCTGCGGCCGTCTCTCCGGGGCTGCCGCTCGATCTGCTGCGGCGCAGGCCCGACATCGAGGAGGCCGAGCGCGAGGTCGCGGCCGCGAACGCCGGGATCGGCATCGCGACGGCGGACCTGTTCCCGCAGGTCATTGCGTCCGGCGCGATCGGATTTCAGCGCGGGGACGCCGCCGGCGCGACGCTCGGGCAGCACATCTGGTCGGCAGGTCCGGGGGTGTTCTGGCCGCTGCTCGATTTCGGCGTGCTGGATGCCCGCGTGCAGATCGCCAACTATCAAACGCGAGCCGCGCTCGAGAGCTACAAGGCGACCATCGAGACGGCGGTGCAGCAGGTCGACTCTTCCCTGGCTCGGCTCACCGCGGCGGACCAGAGCATCGGAAGCCTCGGCGATGCGCTCATCGCGAGCAAACGGGCGGTCACACTCGCCTCCGAGCGCTACGACAGAGGAATCATCGATTATCTGAACGTCGTCGACGCGCAGCGCGAGGAGTACGCGATCGAGGAGCAATACGTCGAGACGCAGGCCTCGGTCGACGATCAGTACATCGAGCTCTATCGCGATCTCGGAGGCGGCTGGCAGGGATACCAGAAGATTCCCGCGATCCCGCGGCCGTTGCCGGTGCTCCTCGCCATCTTCAAGGACACGCTCGCCCGCACCAATCCCCTCAAGGACCCCGGGCCGGGGAGATGATGCATGGCGCTCAAGGATCTGCTCGTCTACGTGGATCAGTCGAACGCCTCGCTCGGGCATCTCGAGCTCGCGGTCGATCTTGCGCGGCGCAACGGGTGCTTCATCACCGCGCTCTACGCTCGAGAGTGGAGTCCCGCGCAGCTTGCCCACCGCAAGACGGCGGAGCTCGCAGGCCGCCCCCTCGTCGAGGTCGGGGAGATCGAAAAGGCCGTCAAGGGTTCGCTCGATCAGGACGCGCTCGAGGTGCGCTCGGTCCTCGAGCACCTCGCGGCGCAATACCATCTCGAGACGGAGTGGCGGATGGTCGAGGGAGACCCCGGCACCGTGCTGCCGCAGCACGCGCGCTATGCAGACCTCTGCATCCTCGGTGCCGACATGCACTCGGCAAGCACCGCAGGCGGCTATCGCTTCTCCGAGGAGATGCTCTTCACGGCTGGACGCCCGGTACTGTTGGTCCCGCGCGCCGCGGAGGGCGCGACGCTCGGCGCCCACGTGGCCATCGCATGGAACTCGAGCCGGTCCTCTGCACGCGCGCTGAATGACGCGCTGCCCCTCCTCGAGCGCAGCGAGGGGACGACCGTGATCACGATCAATCCGAGCGAATCAATCGAAGCGCGCGGCGGCCTGCCGGCGCCGCGGCTGCTCGAGCATTTGCGGCGGCACGGTATCTCGGCGCGGTCGATCGAGCTCTCCGATGTGCCGGCCGAAGCGGTCGCGGCCGCGCTGCAGGAGAAGGCCTGTGCCGTCGGAGCCGACATGCTCATCGCCGGAGCTCACGGTCATACGTGGCTGCGAGAGATACTGCTCGGCAGCGTCACTCGCGACCTGCTCTCGCAACTCGAGCTGCCGGTCATGATGTCGCACTGAGCGGGCGCGGCGGCTCGCCAGCCCGTCACACCCGCCGGGCAGCCACCCGGCGCTGCGTGTTACTGTGCCGAACGCAGCAGCTCGTTGATCGAGGTCTTCGCGCGGGTCTGCGCGTCGACCTTCTTCACGATGACCGCGCAGTAGAGTCCGTAGCGGCCGTCGGCGGACGGGAGGGTGCCCGGCACGACGACCGAGCCCGCGGGGACGCGGCCCTGAAGGATCTGGCCCGTCGCGCGGTCGTAGATCCGGGTGCTCTGGCCGATGAAGACGCCCATCGAGATGACGGAGCCGGCCTCGACGATCACGCCCTCGACGATCTCCGACCGGGCTCCGATGAAGCAGTCGTCCTCGATGATCGTCGGGTTCGCCTGCAGAGGCTCGAGCACGCCGCCGAGCCCGACACCGCCCGAGAGATGAACGTTCTTGCCGACCTGGGCGCAGGAGGCGACGGTCACCCAGGTGTCGATCAACGCTCCCGAGTCCACGTACGCGCCGATGTTGACGTAGCTCGGCATCAGCACGACGTTCGGCGCGATGTAGGCGCCTTTGCGCACGATCGCATGCGGCACGACGCGCACGCCGTCGGCGCGGAACCGGGCCTCGTCCGCCGCGGGGTATTTGAGCGGTACCTTGTCGTAGAAGCGCGTGTAGCCGGCCTCGACCACGGCGTTGTCGCGGATGCGGAACGACAGCAGCACGGCCTTCTTGAGCCACTGATGCGTCAGCCATCGGCCGTCGCGCTTCTCGGCGACCCGGGCCTTCCCGCGATCGAGCAGATCGATCGCCTCGTCCAGCGCGACGGAGAGCTCGTGCGGGACATTCTTCGGGGTGAGCTCGGCGCGGCGCTCGAAGGCCTCGTCGATGGTGGCTTGCAGGGTGGCGATGTCGCTCATGCGGGTGCTCGAGGCTGGGTGCTCAATGGAGGGTGCTCATGTGGGAGCTCACGCGCGTGTTCAACGCACGAAGTCTCGGATGCGCTCGGCCGCCTCGACGCAGTGCTCGACGCTCGGCGTGAGCGAGATGCGGACACGCCCGGCGCCGGGGTTGCCGGCCGCGCTCGGCCGCGCGAGGTAGCTGCCGGGCAGGAGCGTCACGTTGCGGGAGGCGTAGAGCTCGCGGACGAACCGCTCATCGTCCCCGCCGATGTCCGGCCAGAGATAGAACGCGCCGGCCGGGCGCTCGACCTTCAGGACCGCTTGCAGAATCGGCAGGACCCGCTCGAACTTGCTCCGGTACAGCCGGCGGTTCGCGGCAACGTGGGCATCGTCGCTCCACGCGGCGACGCTCGCGAGCTGAATCATCGGTGACATGGCGCTGCCGTGATACGTGCGGTAGAGCAGGAAGCGCGCGATAAGCCGCGGATCTCCGGCGACGAAGCCCGAGCGCATGCCGGGGACGCTCGAGCGTTTGGAGAGACTGTGAAAGACGATGCAGCGCTCGAAGCGCTCGTGTCCGCTCGCAAGTGCCGCCTGCAGCAGGCTCGGCGGCGGCGAGCGTTCGTCGAGGAAGATCTCCGAGTAGCACTCGTCCGCCGCGACCAGGAAGTCGTGCTCCGACGCGAGCGCGAGCGCCTGCTCGAGAGAGGAGAGCGGCAGCACCGCACCCGTCGGATTGCCAGGGCTGCACAGGAACAGGATCTGGCAACGTTGCCAGACGGACGCCGGCACGCTCGCGAGGTCCGGGACGTAGCCGGTTGCGGCGGTGGTATCGAGCAGGTACGGCTCCGCCCCGGCGAGCAACGCCGCGCCCTCGTAGATTTGATAGAACGGGTTCGGCATCGCGACGAGGGGTTGCCGGCCGTCCCCTTGCCGGTCGGCGCCAGCCCGTCGGCCGGTGTCGCTGTCGATCGCCGCCTGCACGAAGCTGAAGAGCGCCTCGCGGGTGCCGTTGACGGGCAGCACCATCGTCGCCGGATCGACCGTCTGTGCGGGCAGGCCGAAGCGCCGCTCGAGCCAGCGCGCCGCGGCGGCGCGCAGCTCGAGGCTGCCGAGGGTCGGAGGATAGCTGCCGAGGCGCGTGACGCCTTCCCGGAGCGCATCGAGGATGAAGCCGGGTGGGGCGTGTTGCGGCTCGCCGATCGAGAGAGCGATGTGCGTGAGATCGCGCGGCGGCTCGATTCCGGCCTTTAGGCGTGCGAGCTTCTCGAACGGATAGGCCTCAAGCCGATCGAGGCGCGGATTCATGCGGCTTCGCGCCGGTCGAGCGCCTCCGTCAGGCGCTCCTTCAGGCGCTGCGCGGCGGCCTCGCTGAGCGGCTTCAAGTCGAAATCGGTGACGTAGAACACGTCCTCGGCGCGCTCGCCCACCGTCATGATCTTCGCCGCGTGCAGCTCGATGCGCTCCTCTTTCAGCACGTTGCCCACGTCGCAGAGCAAGCCGGGACGGTCGCCTGCGATGAGCTCGAGGACCGAGCGGTGATTGCGGTCGTCGACGCTGAGCGCGATCTGCGTCGGGGTGTTGAACATCCGCACCTGCCGCGGCGTGCGGCGCGAGACGGCAGGCAGCGGAGCATCCGGCCGCTGCAGCGAGCGCCACAGGGCGCGCTCGATCTCCTCCAGCCGATCGGGGTCGGTGATCGGCGCGCCGTCGTCCTCCAGGACATGGTAGAGGTCGAGGCTGAAGCCGTCGTCCGTCGGCGTGATGCGCGCATCGGCGATGGTGAGTCCCAGCTGATCGAGCACCGCGGTGGTGCGCGCAAAGCCGTGCCGCAGGTGCGGAGCGAACGTGAGGACGGCGGTGATGCCGCGCACGCTCTCGGCCTGCAGCGCAACGAGCGGCGCATCCGAGCTCGGCTCCCGCTCCGCGAGCAAGCGGGTATGCCAAGCCACCTCATCCGGGGTGTGCCGCAGGAAGTACGGCGCGGAGAAGCGCGCCCAGGCGCGATCGATGTCCGCTTCCGCGACGCCGTGCTCGACGAGCAGCTTGCGCGCCGCGCCCTGCGTCTCGCGGACCAGCTCGTCCTGATCGATGGGACTCTCGAGCCCGCGGCGCAGGGCGCGCTTCACGCGGCCGTAGAACTCGTGGAAGAGCGAGGCCTTCCAGGAATTCCATAGCTTCGGATTCGTTCCGCGGATGTCGGCGCACGTGAGCACGTAGAGGTAGTCGAGGTGCGTCTCGTCGCCCACCCGGCGAGCGAACGCGTTGATGACCTCGGGGTCGGAGATGTCCTGCTTCTGCGCGGTGATCGAGAGCTCGAGGTGGTTGCGCACGAGCCAGGCGACGAGGCGCGCGTCGTAGCGGGAGAGGCCCTGCTCGAGACAGAAGGCCTCCGCGTCTACTCCGCCGAGCTCGGAGTGATCCCCGCCGCGGCCCTTCGCGATGTCGTGGAAGAGCGCCGCGAGGTAGGCGATCTCCGGCTTCGGCAGCTGCTGCATGATGCGCGAGAACTCGGGCAGCTCGTGGTCGTAGCGCGGAATGGCGAGGCGGCGCAGGTTGCTTACGACGAACAGCGTGTGCGCGTCCACGGTATAGGCGTGGAACAGGTCGTACTGCATGCGCCCGACGATGCGCCCGAAGGCGGTGATGTACCGCCCGAGGACGCCGTAGGTGTTCATGCGCCGCAGCTCGTGCGTGACACCGACCGGCGCGCGGATGATCTCCATGAAGAGGCGATGATGGCGCGGGTTCTGGCGGAACTCCTCGTCGATGAGCCAGAGGCTGCGGGCGACGGCGCGCAGCGTCGAGGCGCGGACGCCCTTGATGTCGGGGTTCTGCTGCAGCAGCACGAACAGCTCGAGGAGCGCGGACGGCGTGCGCGCGAACATATCGTCGCTGCGCGCCTCGAGCGAGCCGTTGCGCACCTGGAAGCGGGCGTTCAAGGGGCGGGGCGGCTCGTCCTCCGTAAGGATCGCCTCGCGGAACAGCTGCAGCAGCAGCTCATTCAGCAGGCTCACGTCCATCACCGTGCGGTAGTAGCGCTGCATGAGCTGCTCGACCGCGAGCGTGTAGGAGGCATCCTCGTAGCCGAAGGTCTGCGCGAGGCGGATCTGGTGATCGAACAGCAGCCGGTCCTCGCGCCGCCCCGTGAGGATGTGCAGCCCGAAGCGCACCTTCCACAGGAACGCCTGCGCCTGCTCGAGCCGGCGCAGCTCCCCCGGCGTGAGAAATCCGCGCTGCGCGAGCCCATCGAGCGAGTCGGCGCCGAAGTGCCGCTTGGCGACCCAGCCGATCGTCTGGATATCGCGCAGGCCCCCGGGGCCGGTCTTGACGTTCGGCTCGAGGCTGTATGCGGTGTCGTTCGCCTTCAAATGCCGCTCGGCCTGCTCGCGCAGCTTCGCCTCGAAGAACTCCCGCACCGGCCAGACATGCTCGGGGGACAGCGCCGCGCGCATCGACGCGAGGAGAGCCTCCGAGCCCGCGAGCCGGCGTGCCTCGAGGAGGGTCGTCATGACGCTCACATCGGCCGCGCTTTCCTCGACGCATTCCCCGACGGTGCGCACGCTGTGGCCCACCTCGAGGCCGATGTCCCACAGGAAGGCGAAGAAGCGCTCGACCTGCGCGCGCTCCCGCGCGTCGGGCGGGGCGGCGACGAGCAGGAGCAGATCGATGTCCGAGCAGGGGTGCAGCTCGCCGCGCCCGTATCCGCCGACCGCGACGAGCGTCCAGCCGGTGTCGTGATCGGCGAGCTGCTCGCGCCAGACCTGGCTCAAGACCGCATCGACGAGCGAGGCGCGAGCCCGAACGAGTCCCTCGACCGGCTCCTCGGCGAGAAACCGGGCCTTCAGCTCCTCGCGTGCCTGGTCGAGCAGGGCGCGGTAGGACTCGCGCGAGCCCGGATGGGCGGCGAGCAGCTCCGCAAGCCGTGCGATCAGCGGCCGCGGCTCGGCCGGGCGGTCGGGAAGCGCCTCCTCGGTCAGCTCGGGCAGATCGGGACCGCTCACGGACATGCGGCGCTCGCGGACATTCCGGACCCCGGGGGGCGGCGGGCGCTCAGCCCCGCTCGGAGGCGCCGAGCGTCAGAACCTCGACGCCGCTCTGGGTGACGAGCACCGTGTGCTCCCATTGCGCGGAGAGCGAGTGATCCTTGGTGACGACCGTCCAGCCGTCCGGGAGGAGGCGCACGTGGCGCTTGCCGGCATTCACCATGGGCTCGACGGTGAACGTCATGCCGGGCACCAGCTCGAGGCCCGTGCCGGGCTCGCCGTAATGCAGGACCTGCGGATCCTCGTGGTAGATCCGGCCGATGCCGTGCCCGCAGTACTCGCGCACCACCGAGTACGACTGCGACTCGACGAACGTCTGGATGGCATGACCCACATCGCCGAGGCGCGTGCCGGGGCGCACCGTCTTGATGCCGCGCCACATGGCCTCGTGGCACATCTCCGAGAGCCGCTGCGCCTGAACCGCCGGCCGGCCCGCGTAATACATGCGGCTCGTGTCGCCGTGGAAGCCGTCCTTGATCACGGTCACGTCGATGTTGACGATGTCGCCCGCCTTCAAGCGCTTGTCGTTCGGGATCCCGTGGCAGACCACATGGTTCACGGAGGTGCAGATGGTCTTCGGAAACCCCCGGTAATTGAGGTTGGCCGGGATCGTCTTCTGGACGTTGACGATGTAGTCGTAGCAGAGCCGATCGAGCTCCTCGGTCGTGACCCCCGGCACGACGTGCGGGGTGATCATGTCGAGCACGTCGGCCGCGAGACGCCCCGCGACCCGCATCTTTGCCTGCTCTTCGGCGGATTTGATCGTGACGGGCATGGCGTGGATATCGGGGCGCGTAAGACGTTGTTCCAGTGGGATGTTCATGGTATAAAGCGCGG
>JASHTA010000372.1 GCA_030040795.1 Gammaproteobacteria bacterium
GCGCGCAAGTGGCACGACGCGGTACAGGGACTCGGATCGGTATGGGCCATCGATCAGGTGCTGTGCGACCCCGCGACGCGGCGGGCGGTCATCGAATGGAGCCATCTCAAACGCCGCTCGGGCGTATTGCTGCGCGGCGATGAATGGTATCTCTTCAGCGCACGGGGGCTCATCGAGGAGATTCGCGCCTACTACGCCTCTCCGCAAGATGCCTCGCTCAACGCGCTCGAGCTTGCAGGCTTCGATTACGCCGGCCGCGGCTATTCGATGACGGATGCCGGCAAGAGCGGCACTTGATGGTTCGGCGAGTCCCGATGGATGAGCGGATCTCCCTGGACGAGCGGAACCGGACCGAGGAGTGGCGGCGCATTCTGCTCGAGGGAGCCGTCGTCGAGGCGCGCCGGGTCGGCAACGACCTCGTGGCGCCGGATGGACGGAGGATTGCGGTGGACGACGCCGTGCACCTGCCGCCCGTCGAGCCCACCAAGATCATCTGCGTGCACCTCAACTACCGCAGCCGCGCAGAGGAGCTGCGGACGGTTCCGCCGCCCGCTCCGCATTATTTCCAGAAGCCTCTCTCCTGCCTCAACAGCCATCGAGGCGCGGTCGTCCGCCCGCGCGGCTGCCGCTTCCTCAACTACGAGGGGGAGATCGCGATCGTCATCGGGCGTGCCGCGCGCAACATCCGCATCGCGGAGGCTTCCGCGCACATCGCGGGCTACACGCTCGCGAACGACTTCGCGCTGCACGATTTCCGCGACGCCGACCGGGGCGCGATGCTGCGCGTGAAGGGCGCCGATACGCTCGGAGTCGTCGGGCCCGCTCTGGTGCGCGGCTGGAAGCCGGCAGATCAGATGCTGCGCACGCGGGTCAACGGCAAAGTGGTGCAGGAGTCCCGCATCTCGGGCATGATTTTCAGCATGGACTATCTCGTCGCGGATCTGGCGCGGACCATGACGCTGCTGCCTGGCGATCTGATTCTCTCGGGCACGCCGGCCAACTCGCGACCGGTCGAGCCCGGCGACGTGGTGACCGTCGAGGCCGACGGACTCGGCATGCTCGAGAGCCGGATTGTCGAGGGGGAAAGCAGTGTTTCCGTCGAGTGCGGCTGGCCCCCGACCGCGAGCGACAAGGTGACCGGCGTCGCTCTGGGTCAGGCGCTGCGCGAGTAGGCGCGGTCGCGCATCGAAGGACGCTCGAGGCATGCCCTCCCCGCAGCAGCCGCCGGCTGGCCCGACGCGCGGTACGCTCCTTGCCCTGGCGGTGCCGATTGCTTCGATTGCCGCGCTTGGGGTCTGGGCGGTCCTCGACTGGCAGGCGCTGCCCGCCGGATTCCCCGTGCACTGGGGAATAGACGGCGCGGACCGATGGGTCGCCACCACGCCTCGGTCGGTCGCGACGTTTCTGGCGCTGCACGCGCTGGTGTGCCTGCTCTTCGCGCTCAGCGCCTGGGGCGTGCTGTACAGGTCGCGCCTCGCGGCCACGTCGGGTGGGCATGCGCCGAGCGACAGCGTCATTCGCCAGCGGGCGGTGCGGCTGCTGCTCGTCGTCGAGTATCTCATCGCGTACCCGGCATGGCTCGCCTTGCTCATGCTGCCCGCCATCGCGATATGGGTCTGGGCTGCCGGTCTGTTCGGCGCGGTGATCGTCCTGACGGCGAGTCTGATCCAGGCCGGCCTGCACAGGGCACGCGCGAAGCGCACGAGCGATCGGACGCGCCGCGGTGACGGCTCCGAGGATCGATACTGGCGGTGGGGCGTCTTCTATATCAACCGCGCGGACCCAGCCTTCCTCATCGAGAAGCGCGTCGGCGTCGGATATACACTCAACCTCGGCCATCCTCTCTCCTGGGTGCTGCTCTGCCTCCTCGTGGCGATCCCTGTGCTCGGGCGGCTGCTGTGACGACTGTGCGCTTCGACTGGCGAGACCCGTTCCTGCTCGAGGAGCAGCTCACGGAGGAGGAGCGCCTGGTGCAAGATGCGGCGCGCACGTTCGCGCAGAGCCGGCTCGCGCCGCGCGTCACCGAGGACTACCTTCAGGAGCGCACGGACCCGCAGATCTTTGCGGAGTACGGGGCGCTCGGCCTGCTCGGGATGACCTTGCCGAGCGAATACGGCGGTGCCGGCGCCTCCTACGTCGCGTACGGGCTCGCGGCGCGCGAGATCGAGCGGGTCGATTCGGGCTACCGGTCGATGATGAGCGTTCAATCCTCGCTCGTGATGCATCCCATCCATGCGTTTGGCACCGAGGCTCAGCGCCGCAGGTACCTGCCGAAGCTCGCGAGCGGCGAGTGGATCGGTTGCTTCGGCCTGACGGAGGCGGGAGCGGGGTCCGACCCGGCGAGCCTCGGCACGCGTGCCGAGGCCACGCCGCGCGGCTATCGGTTGACGGGCTCGAAGACCTGGATCACGAATAGTCCGATTGCGGACGTCTTCGTCGTGTGGGCGAAGTCCGATGCGCACGCAGGCGCGATTCGCGGCTTCATTCTCGAGAAGGGCACGGCGGGACTCTCCGCGCCCGCAATCGGGGGCAAGCTTGCGTTGCGTGCGTCGGCAACGGGGGAGATCGTCCTGAGCGGCGTCGAGGTATCGGAGGAGCAGCTGCTTCCCGGCGTCTCGGGACTGAAGGGCCCGTTCGAGTGCCTCAACCGCGCGCGCTATGGGATCTCCTGGGGCGTGATGGGTGCCGCCGAGGACTGCTGGCATCGCGCCCGCGATTACGGCCTCGAGCGCATTCAGTTCGGCCGTCCGATCGCCCAGACGCAGCTGTTCCAGCGAAAGCTCGCCGACATGCAGACGGAGATCGCGCTCGGCCTGCAGGGTTGCTTGCGCGTCGGCCGCCTGCTCGACACCGGCAAGGCGGCTTCCGAGATGATCTCGATCGTCAAGCGCAACAACTGCGGAAAGGCGCTCGATATTGCCCGGCTCGCGCGCGACATGCACGGCGGCAATGGCATCCAGAGCGCCTATCACGTCATGCGCCACGCTCAGAATCTCGAGGCGGTCAACACCTACGAGGGCACTCACGACGTTCATGCGCTGGTTCTCGGCCGCGCGCAGACCGGACTGCAGGCCTTCTCCTGAGATGGCGTAGACTCCAGCAAGCTGGCTGATCGAGCCGCCGCGGGGAGAGGTTCGTGCTGTCGGATGAGGAGCGCCGCCGATGTGCGGAAGACCTGCTGCGCGCGGAGCGAGAGCGAAGGCCGATTCCGCAGCCGAGCCGCACCTATCCCCAAATGACCCTCGAGGATGCGTATCGGATCCAGGATCTGTGGGCCGCGGCGCGCATCGCGAAGGGCGCTCGCGTGGTCGGCCACAAGATCGGACTCACCTCGCGCGCCATGCAGGTCGCCTCGAAGATGACCGAGCCCGATTACGGGCGCATCCTCGATGAGGCGCTCTACAACGACGGAGCGCGGATCCGGGCGGACGCGTTTCTCAAGCCGCGGCTCGAGGTGGAGCTTGCGTTCATCCTGAGCGCGGATCTCCAGGGTCCCGGCGCGCGAGTGTACGACGTGATGCGCGCGACGGAGCTCGTCGTGCCGGCGCTCGAGATCATCGATTACCGCACGGAGGTGCCGCGCGCCATCACGGACACCATCGCCGACAACGCGGCGTTCGGCGCGATGGTCGTCGGCGGCCGCACCGTCCGTCCGATGGATGTGGACATCCGCTGGGTCGGCGCCACGCTCTCCAAGAACGGCATCATCGAGGAGTCCGGCGTGTCGGCCGCCGTCATGGGTCACCCGGCAGCGGGCATCGCATGGCTCGTGAACAAGCTCCATGCGGTCAACGCGCGGCTCGAGCGCGGCCAAATCGTGCTGAGCGGCTCGTTCACGCGTCCGGTGGACATCCAAGCGGGCGATGTGATTCACGCCGATTACGGACCGCTCGGGTCCATCGGCCTCTCGTTCGTCTGAGGGCTGGGCCGTGCGGCTGCCGCAGAACGCATTCAAACGAGCTCTCGCCGAGGGGCGCCGGCAAATCGGACTCTGGTGCACCCTGCCCGATGCGTATGCGGCCGAGGCGCTTGCGGGCTGCGGATTCGACTGGCTGCTGCTCGACACCGAGCATTCGCCCGGCGACCTGCGTACGGTGCTGAGCCAGCTGCAGGCCATCGCGGCTTACGAGGTGGCGGCGGTCGTTCGGCCGGCGAGCAACGACATCGTTCTCATCAAGCGGCTGCTCGATGTCGGCGCGCAGTCGCTGCTGATTCCCTACGTGCAGAGCGCCGAGGAGGCGCGCCGCGCGGTCGCGGCCATGCGCTATCCGCCGCAGGGCCTGCGCGGAGTGTCGAGCCTCACGCGCGCGACACGATTCGGTCGCGTGCGCGACTACGCGACGCAGGCCGATCGAGAGCTGTGTCTTCTGGTGCAGGTAGAGACAGCCGAGGCGCTGGCGCAGCTCGAGTCGATCGCCTCGGTCGAAGGTGTCGATGGCGTTTTCATCGGCCCGGCCGATCTCGCCGCGAGTCTCGGCCATGTCGGGGAGCCAGGTCATCCGGTCGTGGTGGCCGCGGTGGAGGATGCCATCCGCCGGCTGCGTGCGCTGCGCAAGCCCGCCGGCATTCTGACGCTCGATGCGGCATTCGCGCGGCGGTGCATCGAGCTCGGCACGACGTTCACCGCGGTGGGGGTGGATGTCGCACTGCTCGCGCGCGAGGCCGACCATCTCGTGCGGCAATTCCGCGCGCCCTGAGAGCCCAGCGCCGGGCCGCCGGCGCCCGGGGGTTCGGGCGCCCACGGCCCGGGGCTCATGGCCCAAGGTTCTGCGGTAGGATGCGTCGAAGAAGAAGGGGAGGGAGAAGGTCTATGCCGAACGCCGTGATCCGCGCGATCTGCATGATGGGGCTCGCGGCGGTGATTTGCGCGTGCTTCGGATGCGGCAATCGCGCTGCAAGCCCCAGTGTCGGTGCGGCGCCCGGCGCGGGCCCCGCGGCCTCCACGACACCCACGACCCCCGCGAACCTCGCGAACCTCGCGAACCCCGCGGACCGGATTGCCGCGCTCGACCGCGAGATCACTCATCTCGAGGCCGAGGCCACGCGCCTGAAGGATGTCAGCGACATTAAACGGCTGCAGCGCGCCTTCGGCTACTACTTCGATGCGGCCGAGTGGGATCAGATGGCCGACCTGTTCGCAGATGACGGCTCCATCGAGATGGGCCTCGACGGCGTTTATGTCGGCAAGGCGCACATTCGCGCTTACCTTCACGCGCTCGGCGGAGGCCGGGTGGGTCTGCGGCCGGGCGAGCTCAACGTGCACATGCAGCTGCAGCCCGTCATCGATGTGGCGCCGGACGGCCGCACGGCGAAGGGGCGCTGGCGCGCGCTCATCATGACGGGCCAGTACCACAAGACGGCGCTCTGGGGCGAGGGTCCGTACGAGAACGACTACATCAAGGAGAACGGCGTCTGGAAGATCCGGAAGGTGCACTGGTATCAGACGTTCGTGGTTCCCTACGCCGGCGGCTGGGCGAAGGAGAAAGACGTGAACGGGGGAGTCTACGTGTCGCGGAAGCTGCCGCCGGATACGCCGCCGAGCGAGCGCTACGCGACGTGGCCGGGCGTCTACACGCCTCCCTATCACTACAAGAATCCCGTGACGGGGAAGTGACATGGGCCGCGTGAACCGCAACTCCCTGGTGAGCGCAACAAAAGCCTGTGTCCTCGCGGCGGCTGCCGGCACCGCGATCGCTTCGCTCTGGTGGACCTTTGCGCCGGCGAGTCGCGCGAGCACCGACGCGGATCGGACGATCGCAGATCTCCAGGCGACCGTCACCCGGTTGCAGCAGCGCATCGTGCGGTTGCAGGATGAGGATCAAATCGAGAATCTCATCTCGATCTACGGCTACTACCTCGATAAACGGCAGTGGGACCAGCTTGCCGACCTGTTCGCCGACGACGGGAGCATGGAGATCTCATTGCGCGGGATCTACGTCGGCAAGAAGAGCATCCGCCGGGCGCTCGAGCTGTTCGGGCCGCTCTACATCTCGACGGACTATCTGCACAACCACATCCAGCTCCAGCCCGTCATTCACCTCTCCGCCGACGGTCTGCATGCGTGGAGCCGCAGCCGCGCGTTGAGCGAGCTCGGAACGTTCAAGCGCGTCGGCGTGTGGGGCGATGGCATCTACGCGAACGAGTACGTCAAGGAGAATGGCGTCTGGAAGATCGAGAAGGATCACGTTTACACGACGTTCTTCGCAACCTACGACCGAGGCTGGCAATACGCCGTGTCCGGCGCGCCGACGGAGAGCAAGCAGATTCCACCCGATCGTCCCCCGAGCGTGCTCTACGACTCCTACCCGGGAGAGTTCATTCCCCCGTTCAACTACGACCACCCGGTGACCGGCGCGCCGATCGAGATCCCTCCGGATCTGCAGGTGAGGCCGAATGCGGCAGCGGGACCCAGCGCGTCGGCAGGCGCTTGGGTCGTCGGGGCACAGATAGACGGGGCGGGTGCGCCGATCAGTGCGCCGGCCGGCAATCTCGAGCAGCAGCTGGCCGATGCGCATGCGCGCGTGGCACAGGTCGAGCACACCGTCGGGCAGCTCGAGGACGAGCGGGACATCGAGACGCTTCAGCGAACGTACGGCTACCTCACCGACAAGGCCATGTGGAAGGAGGCGGCGGATCTCTTCGCCGACGACGGCACGCTCGAGATCGGCGGGCGCGGCGTGTTCGTCGGCAAGCCGCACATCCTCGAATATCTCACCTCGCTCGCCCCGAAGGGCCTCACCTACGGCAAGCTGCTCAATCACCTTCAGTTGCAACCCATCGTCACCGTCGCGCCGGACGGACAGACGGCCAAGGCCCGCTGGAGGTGGCTCGCGGAGGTCGGCGACTACCGCAAGAGCTCGCTGTGGGGCCTCGGAACATACGAGAACGAGTACGTGAAGCAGGACGGCGTCTGGAAGATCGCGGCGCTGCACGCGTATTTCCGCATGTACACGCCGTACGCCGAAGGGTGGGCCAAGGCCGCCGTGCCGAACACTCGCCCCGAGAAGAATCTGCCGCCGGATCGGCCGCCGACGGTCGTTTAC
>JASHTA010000373.1 GCA_030040795.1 Gammaproteobacteria bacterium
GCCGGATCCATTTGATACGAGCGGCGATCGCCGAACGCCGGAGCGGAATCCGCCGCCTCGCGAAACGGCCCGTAGAACGCCGACGCGTACTTCGCGGCATACGAGACGATCGGTGTGGCCGCATACCCGTTGCGGTCGAGCAGCTGCCGGATCGCGAGGACGCGGCCGTCCATCATGTCGCTCGGCGCGACGGCATCCACACCGGCCCGCGCGTAGTTGAGTGCGACCTGCGCCAGCGTCTCGACGGAGGAGTCGTTGTCGATGGCGCCGGACGGCAGCACATGGCCGCAATGGCCGTGGTCCGTCGCGCTGCACAGGCACACGTCCGCCCACACGACGAGGTCCGGACAGGCGGCCTTGATCGCCTTGATCGCGAGCGGCACAAGCCCGGCCGGATCGAGAAAGGCGGAGGCGCGCGAGTCCTTCTGCGCGGGCGCACTGAAGAGGATCACGGCCGGGACGCCGAGCGCAGCGACTCGCTTGGCCTCGAGCGCACATTCGTCCACCGAGAGCTGCGAGACGCCCGGCATGCTCTCGACCGGATGGCGCACGCGCGCGCCCGGGACGAGGAACAGCGGATAGATGAAGTGGTCGCGGCTCAGGCGCGTCTCGCGGGCGAGACGCCGCCAGGCGTCGGACTGGCGCAAGCGGCGCGGTCTCGAGAGGGGAAATCCCATGGTCATGGCCTCAGGCTGAGTTGCCGATAGGTCGTCGCGGCAAGCCCCTCAAGCGTCGCGGGCTGTGCGAGAACCGATTCGAATCCATGCTCGGCGAGCGAGCGCGCCGTGGTCGAGCCGAGCGTGATGGCGGAAGAGCTCGACAGCAGGCGCTCGAAATGCGCCCGCCCCAGGGCGCGATCGAGCTCGTCCACGCACGAGGGACTGGTGAAAGTGACCGCATCGACGGCACCGTGATCGATCGTGGAGCGGCAGGCGCTCACATCGAGACCCGCCGCATCCGTGCGATAGGCCTCGACCTGGCGCACATCCGCTCCGAGCTCGCGCAATCCCGCTGCGAGCGTAGGCAGTGCTCGCGAGCTCGCCGGAAACAGCACCCGCGCGCCACGCTGGATCACGGGCGCGAGCGCCGTGACCAGGGCTGCCGCGCTCGCTTCCTCCGGGACGACATCCGGAGGCCACCCGCGATCCCGAAGCGCCGCGGCCGTGCTCGCTCCGATGGCGGCGACGCGCACGCCCGGCGGCAGTGATGGCAGCCGGGCCGTCACAGCGCTCACTGCGTGACGACTCGTAAAGACGATCCAGTCGAGCTCGGCGACCCGGCCGAGCGCGGCCTCGAACCGGGCGGGATCCGCGGGCGGTGCCACGCGCACGACGGGCCAGAAGAGCACCTCGAGGCCGAGCTCGCGCAGGCGCGTGCTCAAAGGCCCGTCGCGCGGCTCATCGCGCGTCACCACGACGGCGCTCCTCCTCACGGTTGCGCCCTTCCTTACGGCTGCTCCACTCTTCACGGCTGCTCCACGACAACGGTGGAACGCTGCCGCTCGATGATTCGCATCGCGCCTTTCGCGAGCAGCTCCTCGCCGATGCGCTCGCCGAGCTCCACCGCGCGTCGCAGAGCGGCGGGCGTCTCACCGCTGAACGGAAAGTCGCCGCTTGCCGTGACGGACGAGGAGCCGTCGAGCGCGCACACGCTGGCGTGGAGCGACACCCGGTCCTGCTCGATGCGACCGAGCGCGCCGAGCGGGACCTGGCAGCCGCCCTCTACCCGATGCAGCAGCGAGCGCTCGGCGAGCGTTGCGAGGCGCGTCGCAAAGTGATCGAGCGGCCGCAGCCAGCGCACCGACTCCGGGTCCTCCGCGCGGCTCACCACGCCGATGGCACCTTGCGATACCGCCGGCGTGAATTGCTCGGTCGGCAGATAGGCCGTGATGTGCTGCTCCAGGCCGAGCCGTTTGAGTCCCGCGACCGCGAGGATGATGGCGTCGAAGCGGCCTTCGGCAAGCCGCGCGACCCGCGTCGGCACGTTGCCACGCAGCTCGAGCGCCTCGAGGTCGTGTCGCACTCGGGCGAGGAATGCCCGGCGACGCAGGCTGCTCGTGCCCACCCGCGCGCCCGCGGGCAGGTCCTCCAGGCGTGAGCCCGACCGCGAGAGCCATGCGTCGCGGGGATCCTCGCGCTGGAGCACGGCGGAGAGAGCGAGCCCGGCATCGAGCGTCGTAGGCAGGTCCTTCAAACTGTGAACGGCGATGTCGACCTCGCTCGAGAGCACCGCCCGATCGATCTCCCGCGTGAAAAAGGCCCGTCCCTCGGCCTGCCACAGCGGGATGTCGGCACGCGCATCGCCCTCCGTGCGAATGTGAACGAGCTCGACGGGCGGCGCATCCGGCTGCCGCCGAATCAGCTCGGCCACGCGGCGTGCCTGCCACAGCGCAAGCTCGGAGGCGCGAGTGCCGATCCGCAATGCGCGACCCGAGGTCACGATCCGCTTCCCGGCACAAAGCGGTAACCGACGCCCCAGACCGTGAGGAAGTGCTGAGGATTTGCAGGATCACGCTCGAACCGCTTGCGCAGCCGCAGGATGAAATTGTCCACGGTGCGCGTGGAGGGGAACACGTCGTAGCCCCAGACGCGCTCGAGCAGATCCTCACGCGAGACGATCTCGCCGGGCTTCTCGGCGAGCACCTTGAGGATCATCGCCTCCTTCTCGGTGAGCTCCTGCTCCTCGCCGTTCCACGAGCGGCCGCGGAACGCGCGGAAGTCCACCTCGTTGCCGCTGAAGCGCAGCGTGGCGGCCGGCGCCGATGCCGAGCTCGACTTGTACCACTCCCAGCGCCGCAGGATCGCGCGCACGCGCAGCAGGAACTCCTGCAGGTGGAACGGCTTCGCGAGATAGTCGTCGCCGCCGGACTCCAGGCCGCGGACGCGGTCCGCGGGATCGCCCCGCGCGGTGAGGAAGAGCACCGGCGTGAGCGTCCCGCGCGCGCGCAGCTCGCTGCAGACGGCAAAGCCGTCACGGCCCGGCAGCATCACATCGAGTACGATGAGATCGCAGCTCTCGTGGTCGAACCACTCCACCGCGCGGTTGCCGTCGCCCAGCGTCTCGACCCTGAAGCCCTCCTCGCGCAGGTTCTCCGCGAGGCCCGCCGCGAGATGAGGGTCGTCCTCGACGACCAGTATCCGGTAGCCCGAGTCGCTCACGAAGCCTCCGCCGCGGGCCAAGTGAGGATGAACTCCGCGCCCCGGCCGAGCCCCTCGCTGTGAGCCGTTACAGTGCCGCCGACGAGATACATCAGGCGCTTCACGATGTAGAGGCCGAGCCCGGTCCCGTAGTAACCGCTGCCCACGCCCGGACTCAGACGGGAGAACTTCTCGAAGAGGTGATTCTCATCGGCGGGCCGGAAGCCGATGCCGCTGTCGCGCACCGCAAGCTCGACGGCCGTGCCGACGCGGCGCGAGCTCACGATGATCTTGCCGCCGCCGACGGGGGAGACGGCGTTGAGGGCATTCTCGATCAGATTGCGCACCACCACATCCACCGCGAGGGGGTCCGCGAGCACCTGCAGACCGTC
>JASHTA010000374.1 GCA_030040795.1 Gammaproteobacteria bacterium
GCGTTTTCTCCTTTCCGTTGAAGCGATAGTTGTAACGCCAATAGCGACCGCCGTTCGGCTTGACGAGCAAGTACAAACCGCCGTGGTCAAAGAGCTTGCGTGCGCGCGCCGAAGGCTTCGCGCTGCGTACTTGGATATCCGTCAGCATTTTGTGGGTACCTGCCGGGCGTCTTCCCTCGATACCCACAATTATACCCACACGCCAGCGAGACATCAGGAGACCAAGCGAGACCGATTGAGACGACAATCCCCTACAAGTCAGGCACTTCAGCGCGACGTGAGCCGGTACGAGAAATTTCGAGAAGGGTAATTGGCGGAGAGAGAGGGATTCGAACCCTCGAAGGGCTTTTGACCCTTACACCCTTAGCAGGGGTGCGCCTTCGACCACTCGGCCATCTCTCCGTCTATGAGTTCGCGCAGCGAAGCGGGCGCGCCCGGGGCATGAGCGTTCCTCGCCCGGCGGCGAGCGGGCGGCCATCATACTGGCAACGATTGCGGGAGGCAAAAGGCGCCCGGCGGGCTGAAGGTGCCCGTGCGGTTAGGTGTACCGTTCGTCTCGCGTGAGCGGCACTGCCTGGCGCCGTTCCGGCGCGAGCGACTAGACGGACGCGAACTCCGAGGACCGGCTCGAGTCCTCCACGTGCTCGCCTTGCTGCTCGCGCTTGATGCGCTCGTAGATTTCTTCTCGGTGGACGGCAACGTTCTTCGGCGCGTTGATGCCGACTCGGACCTGGTTGCCCTTTACCCCCAGAACGGTGACGGTGACCTCATTGCCGATCATGACCGTCTCGCCCACCCGCCTCGTCAAAATGAGCATTTATGTTTTCCTCCTTGTTTTTACAGCCGCACCCAACAGGGCGGAGACAGCCGCAAAAATCCGCTGCCGAATCTAGCGAGTGCCTCAAAAAAGACAAATCAGAGAAACCCTGAAACTACCTGGACCCACTCCAAGCCTGGCAATAGCGGCGCGCAGAACGACGCGTTCGCGCGGCGATTGCCATGTTGACGGGTCAAGTCTTTGGGGGTGCGGTCAATCTCGCCCGGATGAGATCCGGAACGGCCTCGAGCGCAGCATCGAGCGCTGCGGAATTGGTGCCGCCGGCCTGCGCGAAGTCAGGCCGGCCCCCTCCTCTGCCCCCGAGTTGTGCTGCAACAACGCCGATGAGCTCGTTCGCTTTGATCTTCGCCGTGTAATCAGCCGTGACGCCGGCGACAAGCGCCACCTTCGCCGAGTTTTCCACGGAGGCCAGGACGATCACGGCGGACTTCAGCCGGCTTTTCAGCTGATCGACGGCCGCGCGTAACGCTGCCGTATCCGCACCCTCGACCTTCGTCGCAATGACCTTCACGCCATTCACGTCCAGGGCTCCTGCGGCGAGGTCCACTCCCTGACCCGAGGCGAGCCGGTCCTTCAGCGCGCGGATCTCACGCTCCATTTGCCGGACACGCTCGAGCGTATCGCGCACTTTCTCCGGCAGATCCTCGCGCGAGCCCCTCAAGAGCTCGGCGGTCTCTCGGAGCAGCGCTTCGTTCTGCTCTACATAATCGACGGCTACGTCGCCGGTCACCGCCTCGATGCGGCGCACCCCAGCCGCGACGCCGCTCTCGCCGACGATTTTGAAGAGCCCGATATCGCCCGCGCGCTGCACGTGCGTGCCGCCGCAAAGCTCCATCGAAAAGTCGCCCACACGCAGCACCCGCACATCTCGCTCGTACTTTTCGCCGAATAAGGCCATGGCGCCCGAGGCGACGGCCTCCTCGTAGTTCATGACTCGGGTCTCAGCCGGCGCGTTGCGCCGGATCTCCGCATTCACCAGGCGCTCGATGTCCGTGATCTCGCGGGCGGAGATCGGCTGAAAGTGCGAGAAGTCAAAGCGCAGGCGGTCGGGCGCGACGAGCGAGCCCTTCTGCTGCACGTGCTTCCCGAGGACTTGGCGCAACGCCGCATGCAGCAGGTGGGTGGCGGTGTGATTGAGCGCAATGGCGCGGCGGCGTGTGCCATCGACGCTCGCGGCCAGCACATCGCCGAGCTTGATGGTGCCTTCGACCACCTGGCCGATGTGCGAGTGAGCGGCCCCACGCTTCTGAGCGTCCTCCACGATGAATCGGATGCCCGGACCGGCGAGCTCCCCCGTGTCCCCGACCTGGCCACCAGCCTCGGCGTAGAACGGCGTCCGGTCGAGCACCACTTCGCCGCGCTCACCTGCACGCAGCGCATCGACGGACGTGCCGCCCTTCAGCAAGGCGACGACGCAGCCATCCGCGCTCAGCGCCTCGTACCCCTGAAACTGCGTACGCGCCCCGATCGCGACGCCGCTGCGCAGATCGACGCCGAAGCGGCTCGCCGCCCGAGCCCGCTCCCGCTGCGCGTCCATCGCGGCATCGAACCCGGCCTGATCGATCGTGAGCCCCCGCTCGCGCGCGATATCGGCGGTCAAGTCGACGGGAAAGCCGTACGTGTCGTAGAGCTTGAAGACGACATCGCCCGGAATGACCTGGGTGATCGCCTTGATCTCACCTTCCAGCAGCCGCATCCCGGTCGCGAGCGTCTCGGCGAATCGCGCCTCCTCCTGCTCGAGCACGCGCTCCACGTGCGAGCGCGAGCGCGCGAGCTCCGGATAGGCCGCACCCATCTCCCGCTCGAGCACCGGCACCAGCTTGTAGAAGAACGGCTCCCCGATGCCGAGCTTGTAGCCATGACGGATCGCGCGGCGAATGATGCGCCGGAGCACGTAGCCGCGGCCCTCGTTGGAGGGCAGCACACCGTCCACCACGAGGAACGCGCACGAGCGGATGTGATCGGCAATCACGCGCAATGAGCTCGAGGAGCGGTCCCGTGCGCCGGCGAGCTCGGCGGCCGCCTCGATGAGGGTCCTGAAGAGATCGATCTCGTAGACGGAGTGCACGCCCTGCAGGATTGCGGAGATGCGCTCGAGGCCCATGCCGGTATCCACCGACGGCTTGGGCAGCGGGGCCTGCTGGCCATCCGCCGAGCGATCGAGCTGCATGAACACGAGGTTCCAGAACTCGACGTAGCGATCGCCGTCCTCGTCCGGTGAGCCGGGCGGACCGCCGGGCACGCTCGGGCCGTGATCGTAGAAGATCTCGGTGCAAGGGCCGCAAGGTCCCGTGTCCCCCATGGCCCAGAAATTCGATTGCTCGCCGAGGCGCGACAAGCGCGCCGCCGGCACTCCGATCTCCTGGAGCCAGATGTCGGCGGCTTCGTCGTCGTCGCGATAGACGGTCACCCACAGCCGCGCGGGATCGATCCTCAGCTCACCGGTGATGAACTCCCACGCGAAGCGGATCGCCTCTCGCTTGAAATAATCGCCGAAGGAGAAGTTGCCGAGCATCTCGAAGAAAGTGAGATGGCGGGCCGTGTAGCCGACGTTCTCGAGATCGTTGTGCTTGCCGCCGGCCCGCACGCAGCGCTGGCTCGACGCGGCGCGCGAGTAGTCCCGCTTGTCCTTGCCGAGGAATACGTCCTTGAACTGGACCATCCCGGCATTGGTGAAGAGGAGCGTCGGATCGCGTGCGGGGACGAGCGAGCTGGAGGGCACCACCGTGTGGCCGTGCGCGCGGAAGAATTCGAGAAAGGCGCGGCGGATCTCCGCCGCGCTCGTGGGACGCGATTGGCTCAAAGTCATTCTTCCGCAGTGGCGTCAGGGCCCAGGGCCGACCGGATATGATCCGATGAAAACCCTCGATACTGCAAAAAGCGCGCTTGGCGGCTCCTCTCGGTCCAGGACTCGGGCTCGTCCGCTCCGAACTTGCGCACGCGCACGCGCCGCGCGAGCACGGTCCAGTCCGGACCGGTCGCGAGGGCGACTTCGATCTGCTCGCCGGAGAGCCCCTGCGCCGCAAGGTCGGCCGCGATCCGCACCGGACCCTGGCCGCGCTCGGCGTGATAGGCGACGAAGTTGCGCGCATAGCGCTCATCGTCGAGCGCACGCTCCGCGGAGAGATCGGTCAGGACCGACGCGACGAGCGCCGTGTCGAAACCCTGTCGCCGAAGGCGCTCGCCCAATGCGGCACTCGAGAAGTCGCGACGGGTGAGCAGCGCCACCGCCGCAGCCCGCACTGCGCGGGGATCCGGCCCCGGAGCGGGTGCCGCCTGACTGTCAGGCCGTGTTCGCCTGGTCACCGTTGCGCTGCTGGCGGACCGGCAGCAGGCGGGT
>JASHTA010000375.1 GCA_030040795.1 Gammaproteobacteria bacterium
ACGATGTTCTACAAGCCGGGGGCTGCCACGGCCTTCGATTCCGTCCAGTTCATCATGCGCGAGGTGGACTACGGCTGGCTCATCCGGTACATGCACTCGACCGGCGCATCCGCCTTCTTCGTGGTCGTGTACCTGCACATGTTCCGCGCGCTGCTGTACGGATCGTACAAGCCGCCGCGCGAGCTGCTCTGGCTCATCGGCATGTTCGTCTACTTCGCGCTGATGGCGGAGGCCTTCATGGGATACGTGCTCCCGTGGGGCAACATGTCGTACTGGGCGGCGCAGGTGATCGTGAACATCTTCGGCACGATCCCCGGGATCGGGCCGGGACTCGTCGAGTGGATCCGCGGCGACTACGGCATCGCGGATGCGACGCTCAACCGTTTCTTCGCGCTGCACGTCGTTGCCGTGCCGCTCGCGCTGCTGCTGCTCGTCGTGCTGCACCTCGTCGCGCTGCGCCGGACCGGCTCGAACAACCCCGACGGCATCGAGATCAAGGCGAAGCTCGGGCCGGATGGTCATCCGGTCGACGGCATCCCCTTCCACCCGTACTACACGGTCAAGGACATGGTCGGCGTCGGCGTGTTCTTCGTGCTGTTCGCCATCGTCGTGTTCTTCGCGCCGAAACTCGGCGGGTACTTCCTCGAGCCGGCGAACTTCGGACCCGCCGAACCGCTTTCGACGCCGGCGGAGATCACTCCCTCGTGGTACTTCACGCCGTACTACGCGATCCTGCGCGCCGTTCCGAACCAGCGCCTCGGCGCGCTGCTGCTGTTGCTCGCCCTGGTCGCGTTCCTGCTTTTGCCCTGGCTCGACCGGTCGCCGGTCAAGTCGATGCGCTACAAGGGGTGGCTGTCGCGGCTGTTCCTGGCGCTGTTCGTCGCGTCGTTCCTCGGTCTCATGTACGCCGGACTCAATCCGCCCGAGCACGGGTTCGTGATCCTCGGCCGCGTGTGCGCCGTCTTCTACTTCGCCTACTTCGTCTTGATGCCGTTCTACACGCGCTTCGAGACGGTGAAACCGGCGCCTGAACGGGTGAGATTCCATGCTCACGCTTAATCCGCTGAAGAACTCGAGCTGGCGGGCAGCGCTCGCTCTGCTGCTCGCCGCATCCGTGGCCTCCGCGGCGGCGGTCGCCCAGGAGAGCAGCCAGAAGGGCTTCGGATCCGACTGGCAGTCCTGGAAGGCCGACAATTCCGTGTCGGATGTGGCCTCGCTGCAGCGTGGCGCCCGGGATTTCCTCAACTATTGCAACGCCTGCCACTCGCTCAAGTACATCCGCTATTCCCGCATCGGCGAGGATCTGAAGATCCCCTCGAGCCTGGTGCAGCAATTCCTGGTTCCTCCCGACAAGAAGGCGACCGATTACATCGTCTCCTCCATGCCGCAGGAGGAAGCGGTGAACTGGTTCGGCAAGGATCCGCCGGACCTGTCGCTCATCGTCGAGCAGCTCGGCACCGACTACATCTATCAGTACCTGACGACGTTCTACGTCGATCCCTCGCGGCCGACCGGCACCAACAACCTCGCGCTGGCGACCACCGCGATGCCCGACGTGGTCTCGCAGCTCGAGGGCCTCAAGCGCGCCGTGTTCAAGACTGTCGACATGAACGGTACGAAGGAGCAGGTGTTCGATCACTTCGAGCCCGTCGTGCCCGGCAGCCTGACGCGGGAGCAGTACGACGATTTCGCGCGCGATATCGTCAATTTTCTGGATTATGCCTCGGAGCCCGTGCAGGTCCATCGCCACTCTCTCGGCGTGTGGGTCGTGCTGTTTCTGCTGGTGTTCACCTGGCTCGCGTGGATGCTGAAAAAGGAATACTGGAAAGACGTACACTAGGGGAAGCGCTGTGGCCTGTCGGGGTCGCGGGGAAGCGCAACCCCGTGAGATCCGGCCGCAGGTCATGACCGGCGCTGGGGAGCGCGAGTGTCGAGCCGACGTTCGATCATGACGCTGTTCTCGGCGCCGACCGATCCGTGGAGTCATCGCACCCGGGTCGTGCTTGCCGAGAAAGGCATTTCGATCGACATCGTGAATGCCGAGCCCGGGAGGCTTCCCGAGGATCTCCTCGATCTCAATCCGTACCACAGCGTACCGACCCTGGTCGACCGCGACCTCGTCCTGTACGACTCGCGCGTCATCATCGAGTACCTCGACGAGCGGTTCCCCCATCCGCCCCTCATGCCCGTCGATCCCGTCACGCGCGCTCAATTCCGCCTCGCGATGTATCGGATCGAGCGCGACTGGTACCGCCTGCTGCAGCAGATCGACCGGGAGCCGGACAAGAAGCAGGCGCTGAAGCTCAAGAAAGTGCTGCGGGACACGATTCTTCAAAGCGTCGAGCTGTTCAGAGTCAAGCCCTACTTCCTCTCCGACGAGTTCTCGCTGGTCGATGCGACGATCGCGCCCGTGTTGTGGCGGCTGCCGCACTACGAGATCGATCTGCCGCGGGACTCCGGCCAGCCCATCCTCAAGTACGCGAGCCTGGTGTTCTCGCGCCACGGATTTCGCGATAGCCTGTCGGACGTGGAGCAGGAAATGAGAGCCT
>JASHTA010000376.1 GCA_030040795.1 Gammaproteobacteria bacterium
ATCGAGACGATCCAGGCGCTCGCCAAGCTCACGGACGGCAAGCAGGCCGACCGCGTGCGCAGCGAGCTGCAGTCCCAGGTCGCCTCGCCCGATCAGACCATCGCGAGAATCGCCGCGAGTGCGCTCGCCGAGCTCGACAACCGCTCGACGGGCGGCCTCACGGCGCTGCCCGCCGCGGGCGCTACCACCGTTCCGCCGGCAGCGGCCGCGGCGCGCGCCTCGCAAACCGCCGTGACCTCCCGCATGCTCCTCGTCTCCGACGCGGCGCTCGCCCAGGCGTCGCGTCATGCGGAGGAGCCCGGCAAGCTCGACATCTCGACGCTCAAGCCCGGCGAGATCATCGAAGGCCGCTACAAGTACATCGACCGTATCGGGCGCGGCGCCTTCGGCACGGTGCTGCTCATGGAAGACACCGTGGTCGATGAGCGGCTGATCCTCAAGTTCCTGAATCCGAACGTTGCCCAGGACGAGGAGGTCATGAAGCGCTTCGTCCACGAGCTGCGCTACTCCCGCAAGATCACGCACCAGAACGTCATCCGCATCTACGACTTCCTCTACATCCAGGGCAACTACGCCATCTCGATGGAGTACTTCCCCTCCCACACGCTCGGCGGGGAGATCGTCAACGAGAAGCCGATGGAGCTCAAGCGCGCGCTGCGCTTCGGTTGCGACATCGCGACGGGCATGACCGTCGCGCACCAGGTCGGCATCGTGCACCGCGACTTGAAGCCCGCGAACGTTCTCATCAATCAGGAGAGCCTGCTCAAGATCGTCGATTTCGGCGTCGCCGCCGCCCAGCGCGAGGGGGACACGCAGCTCACGAAGACCGGCTACGTCATCGGGTCGCCGAAGTACATGGCCCCCGAGCAGATCCTCGGCAAGAAGGTGGACGAGCGCGCGGACATCTACGCCGTCGGCGTGATCCTCTACGAGATGCTGACCGGTGTGCCGCCGTATTCGCGCGGCGATCACATGTCCGTGATGTACCAGCACGTCCAGGGCAAGGCGCGCCCGCCGCAGCAGGTCAACCCGGCACTCCCGCCCGAGCTGAGCGACCTCGTCGTCAAGACGATGGCCGTCGATAAGGCGAAGCGCTTCCAGACGATGGACGAGCTGAGGACCGCGCTCTTGCGGTTCCTGTAGCCTGCCTCGAAGGCTCGAGTCACGGCCCCGGGGGCGCGCCGCAGCACGGCGCCAGGGCGGCGCTTTCGTGCGTTACGTCAAATTTCCGCATCCAAGCCGTTGATTTGCCAGCACAGAAGAGGCAAAACGGCGCTCAACCAACCCGAATGACCGGCAGGGGCTCGAGGATCGCACCGTGGCGCGCATCGACGCGTTTCTGAAACTCGGCATGCAGCAGGGCTGCTCCGACGTGCATCTCGCCGTCGGCGTGCCGCCGATGCTGCGCATGCTCGGAGATCTGCTCCCGATCAAGTTCCGCGACTTGAGGGCTGCGGAGCTCGAAGGCTACATCGCGGAGATCCTCACGCGCTCCCTCGCCGAGCAGTTCAACGCCGGCCACGACCTCGATTTCTCGTATGTCTCGGCCGACGGCGGCCGCTTCCGCGTCAACGTCTTTCGCAAGGAGACCGGCGTCGGAGCGACGTTCCGGACCATTCCCTCCGAGGTTCCGAACCTCGAGAAGCTCAACCTGCCGCCGCTCGTGACGAAGCTCTGCGACTTCCACCAGGGCATGATCCTCGTGACCGGATCGACCGGCACGGGCAAGTCCACGACGCTCGCCGCGATGATCGACCATCTCAACGCCACGCGCCGGCTCAACATCGTGAGCCTCGAGGACCCGATCGAGTTCGTTCACCGGAGCAAGCAAAGCCAGGTGATCCAGCGCGAGCTGCACACCCACATTCCGAGCTTCGCCGAGGGTGTGCGCGCCGCCATGCGCGAGGACCCGGATGTGATCCTGGTCGGCGAGCTGCGCGACGCGGAGACGATCTCCATGGCCATGACGGCCGCCGAGACCGGCCACCTCGTGCTCGGCACGCTGCACACGACCGGCGCGGTCAAGACGATCGATCGCATCATCGACGCGCTGCCGATGGAGGAGCGGGAGCAGACGAAGAGCTTCCTCGCGCAGAGCCTGCTCGCGGTCGTGACGCAGATCCTGGTGAAGACCGTCGATACGCGCGGGCGCAGGGCGATCTGCGAGGTCATGCTGATGACCAAGGCCATCGCCAAGCTCATTCAGAGCGATCAGACCCATCAGATCCCGAGCCAGCTTCAGACCGGCCGCGACCTCGGGATGCAGATGCTCGACCAGGCGCTCCTCGCCGCAATCGGCGCGCGCGAGATCGACCCGGACGACGCCTACACGTACGCGGTCAACAAGAGCCTGTTCCAGAAGTACGTGACCGACACGTCCATGCTGCCGAAGGCCGAGGCCGGCCCGGCGCCCGCGGCGAGCCCGGCGCCCGCTGCATCGGCCTGAGAGGGAGCTCAATGGCCGCCATCGACGCCTTTCTCCTCGACGTCCTCGAACGGCGCGGATCGGACCTGCATTTCCTCGCCGGCGATCCGCCGCGCATCCGCTTGTACGGCGATCTGCAGCCGCTGCGCCCGGAGAAGCTCGCGCCGGAGATGGTGCGCGAGGCGCTCTATGAAATCATGCCGAAAGTGGCCCAGGAGCGTTTCGAGGCCCACGACGGAGCCGACTTCGCCTACACGCTCGCCGAGCGCGGCCGCTTCCGGGTCAACGTTCTGCGGCACTTGAGCGGCATGGGCGCCGTTTTCCGCGCCATCCCCTCCAAGGCGATGACGCTCGACGAGCTGAAGCTTCCCGAGGCGGTGCGGCAAATGTGCCGCGCGAGCAACGGACTCATCCTGGTCACCGGGAAGACCGGCTCCGGCAAGTCCACCACGCTCGCCGCAATGGTCGACGACATCAACACTCGAGTGAAAGGGCACATCCTCACGATCGAGGATCCGATCGAGTTTCTTCACCAGCGCAAGAGCTGCCTCGTGAGCCAGCGCGAGATCGGCGTGCACGCGGCGAGCTTCTCCGAGGCGCTGCACTCGGCCTTGCGCGAGGATCCCGACGTGATCCTGGTGGGCGAGCTGCGCGACCTCGAGACGATGAGCATCGCCGTGACGGCGGCCGAGATGGGCATCCTCGTGATGGGAACGCTGCACACGAACGGCGCCGGGCAGACGGTAGACCGCATGATCAATGTGTTTCCCTCGGAGAAGCAGTCGCACGTGCGCACGATGCTCTCCACCTCGCTCCGCGGGGTCGTCTCCCAGCAGCTGCTCAAACGTGGCGACGGGCAGGGACGAGTCGCCGCGCTCGAGATCCTCGTCAACACTCCGGCGGTCGGGAACCTCATCCGCCAGGGCAAGCTCGATCAGCTCGAGAATTCGATGCAATCGGGCGCGCAGTTCGGCATGCGCACCATGGACAAGGCCATCCAGCAGCTGCTCGATCAGAAGCTCATCTCGGGCCAGGAGGCCTACAAGAAGGGCATCAACAAGACGCGGTTCGAGGCGGTGAAGGATCAGGCCTGAGGCGGCCGCCAGCGCCCGGCTGTCTCGCACGGCAGCCGCACTGTAAACTGGCCGGATGTCCCGCACGCTCTTCGTCACCACGGCGCTGCCCTACGCCAACGGCCCGATCCATATCGGGCACGTGATGGAGTACATCCAGGCGGATATCTGGGTGCGCTTCCAGAGGATGCAGGGCCACCGCGTCCACTTCATCGGCGCCGACGACGCGCACGGCGCCCCGATCATGCTCAAAGCGGAAGCCGAGGGCATCACGCCGCAGCAGCTCGTCGCGCGCATTGCCGCGGGTCGGCCGCAGTACCTGCACGGCTTCCACCTGAGCTTCGACCACTGGTACACAACCGATTCCCCGGAGAACACGCAGCTCTCGCAGGACGTCTACCGCAGACTCAAGGAAGCGGGCCTGATCTCCTCGAGGCCGATCGAGCAGTTCTACGACCCGGTCAAGGGCATGTTCCTCGCCGACCGGTACATCAAGGGCGAGTGCCCCAATTGCCATGCGAAGGATCAGTACGCGGACGCCTGCGAGGTTTGCAGCATCGTCAACGCACCGACGGATCTCATCCATCCCTACTCCTCGCTCACCGGCGCGGTACCGGTTCTCAAGCAATCGGACCATCTGTTCTTCAGGCTGTCCGACCCCCGCTGCCTCGAGTTCCTGAAGGGATGGATCGATACGCCCGGACGGCTTCAGCCGCAGGTCGCAAACAAGGCCCGCGAGTGGCTCGGAAGCGGCGGCGGAATCGAGCTCGGGGACTGGGACATCTCGCGCGATGCGCCGTATTTCGGCATTCCCGTTCCCGATGCTCCAGGCAAGTACTTCTACGTCTGGCTGGACGCCCCCCTTGGCTACCTCGCCGCCCTGCAGAATTACTTCACGAGCGGCAAGGCGCGGACGAACGGCGAGACGCGCAGCTACCAGGAATTCATCACCGCGCCGCAGACGGAGCAAATTCACTTCATCGGCAAGGACATCATCTACTTCCACACGCTCTTCTGGCCGGCGATGCTGAGGTTCGCCGGGCCGCCCTACAAGGTTCCGGACAACGTCTATGTGCACGGCTTCATCACCGTCTCGGGAGAGAAGATGTCGAAGTCGCGCGGGACCGGCTTGAGCCCGCTGCGCTATCTCGATCTCGGCATGGACCCGGAGTGGCTGCGCTACTACATCGCCGCCAAGTTGAACGGCAACGTCGAGGACATCGACTTCAGTCCGGATGACTTCCTCGCGCGCGTGAACAGCGATCTCGTCGGCAAGTACATCAACATCGCGAGCCGCTGCGCCGGATTCGTCACGGCGCGATTCGGGGGGCGGCTCAAGGATGTCACGCCACCGACGGAGATCGGCGAGCACCCCTCGCAGGCGCACGTGACGCTGCGCAGTGTCGCCGAGGCCTCCGGGCGTATCCGAGGACACTATGAGGCCCGGGAGTTCGGCAAGGCGCTCCGCGAGATCATGCTGCTCGCGGACCTCGCCAACCAGTACATCAACGTCAACCGGCCTTGGGATCTCGTGAAGACCTCGTCCCAGAGCGACCTCGAGGCCGCTCACGAGACCTGCTCCGTCGCCCTGAATATCTTTCGCCTATTGACGCTCTATTTGAAGCCCGTTCTGCCGGAGCTCGCAACGAAGGTCGAGGCGTTCCTCGCGCTTCGCAAGCCGCTCTCGTGGGACGATGCGGACGTCCTTCTGCCGGAAGGACATGCGATCGGACGCTACCAGCATCTCATGACACGCGTCGATTCCAAGCAGCTCGATGCGCTGTTCGCGATCGAGCCCTCTTCCGCGAGCCCCAGTCCGGCTGCGCCGCCGACGATCTCCATCGACGAGTTCAAGCGGATCGATCTGCGCGTCGCCAGAATCGCCGGCGCCGAGCGGGTCGAGGGCGCGGACAAGCTCTTGAGACTCACGCTCGATCTCGGCGGCGAGACCCGCACGGTGTTCGCCGGCATCAAATCCTCCTACGAACCCGCTGCGCTCGTAGGAAAGCTCACCGTCATGGTCGCGAATCTGGCGCCGCGCAAGATGAAGTTCGGCGTTTCCGAAGGAATGGTGCTCGCGGCGAGCGGCAGCGGCCCGGGCATCTATCTCTTGTCGCCCGACTCAGGCGCCGCGCCGGGCATGAAGGTCAGCTGAGCGCCGGTCGAGTCCGCGATGTCCACCCTTCCAGCGATGCCCGACATGTCGTCTGCGGATGAGATCGACGCGCTGCTGCCGCAGACACAGTGCACGCGCTGCGGATACGCCGGCTGCCGTCCGTACGCGGAGGCCATCGCTCGCGGCGAAGCGAAGATCAATCAATGTCCGCCGGGCGGCGCAGCGACGATCGGCGCGCTCGCTCGGTTGCTCGGATGCGAGCCGCTGCCGCTCAATCCTGCGAATGGTGTCGAGACCTCGTACCGGCTCGCGCAGATCGACGAGAGCCGCTGCATCGGCTGTGCGAAGTGCCTGCCGCCCTGCCCCGTCGATGCCATCGTCGGCGCGCCCCGGCACATGCACACCGTGCTCGTGGAGCTCTGTACCGGGTGCGAGCTGTGCCTCGCGCCCTGTCCGGTGGATTGCATCTCGATGGTGGAGGCAAGCGCTCTCGCCGATACCTCCGCAGCCGCACCGCCGCCCGGGCTCAACCGGTTGCGATTTGCGGCGCACACCGAGCGCACGGAGCGCCGCGCGCGCGAGCGCGCCGCCGTGATCGCCGCGCACAAGCAGAGCGCGCGCTCCGGCCGGCTCACGCCATGAATCCGGCGCGCCGCCGGGCCATTTTCCGCAGGCTTCAAGCCGCGGATCCCGAGCCTACGACGGAGCTCGAGCACTCGACGCCCTTCGAGCTGCTGATCGCCGTCGTGCTCTCGGCCCACACGACGGACCGGAGCGTGAATGCCGCGACGCGTCAGCTCTTCCCGGTCGCGAACACTCCGCACGCGCTGCTCGCGCTCGGAGTGGAGGGACTGAAGCCGTACCTCAAGAGTGTAGGCCTCTACAACACCAAGACCCGGAACGTGATTGCGCTCTGCCGGCAGCTCATCGAGCGGCACGAGGGCCGCGTCCCCTGCTCGCGCGAGGCGCTCGAGGCGCTCCCCGGTGTCGGCCGCAAGACGGCGAGCGTCATTCTCAACATGGTCTGCGGCGAGTCGACGATCGCCGTGGACACGCACATCTTTCGCGTGGCCAACCGCACGGGCCTTGCGCCGGGCAAGACGCCGCGCGCCGTGGAGGAAGCGCTGCTCGCGACGACCCCCGAGGCCTACCGCAAGAACGCCCACCACTGGCTGCTGCTGCACGGCCGCTACGTGTGCACCGCGCGGCGGCCGGCCTGCCCACGCTGCATCATCGCTCACCTGTGCGAATATCCGCACAAGACCGCTCATGCCCCTCTTTGAAGGCCTCCCGCGCGATGAGCTGCGCCGCGCTTATCTCGAGGCCTGGCGCAAATTCCGTGCACGCGCACCTCTCGAGCCTCTCGAGGCGCAGATCGCGGCCGTGATCGCCGAGCACCCGGAGTACGTTCCCTGGCTCGAGTCCGGCGAGGAAGCGCTCGCGGCCGACTTCACGCCGGAAGGCGGCCGCGAGAACCCGTTCCTGCACATGGCGCTGCACCTTGCGATCCGCGACCAAGTCGCGACCGACCGTCCGCAGGGCATCGCGCGCCTGCAGCGCGAGCTGGCGCAACGCCTCGGCGATGCGCACGCGGCGGAGCACGCGATGATGGAGGCCCTGGCGGAGACCCTCTGGGAAGCACAACGCGGTGGCGGCGCGCCCGACGAGAGAGCTTATCTCCAGCGGCTCGAGCA
>JASHTA010000377.1 GCA_030040795.1 Gammaproteobacteria bacterium
GTCACGGGGTTGCCGCCGAGCGCCCTCGAGCTGGAGCTCACCGAGACGGTGATGCAGACGGGGCCCGCGACGGTCCACGCGCTGGAGCGGCTGCGCGAGCTCGGCGTGGAGATCGCGCTCGATGACTTCGGCACCGGCTACTCCTCGCTCACCTCGCTGCAGCAGCTGCCGATCACGCGTGTGAAGCTCGATCGCTCGCTCGTCGAGTCGATCGATACGAGCGCGCGCTCCGCGGCCATTGCGCGCTCCGTGATCGCGCTCTGCCATGGACTCGGACTGCAGGTCGTGGCAGAAGGCGTCGAGAGGCCCGCGCAGCTCGAGGCGCTCAGCCGGTGTGGGCCCGTGAGCGTGCAAGGGTTCCTGCTCGCGCAGGCCGTCGAGACCGAGTCGGTGCCCGAGGAAGCCCAGGCCGCGGCGCAGCGCGCGCGCGAGCTCATGCACCACGCGCGCGGGCCGGGGGCCGCCGCGCCCGCCTCCGAGCCCGACTCCCTGGTGTTCATGACGCCGAGGCGGATCGTTCCCTGACGAAGCGGTCGCGCACGCGCACGCCGAGCGCCGGCTGATCGATGAAGAAGCCATCGAGACCGGCCTCGAGATACGCCTCCAACTCCGCGGCCACATCGCCGAGCGCGGCCGGATCGCTTCCCGATCTGAGCGATCCCGGCAAAAATTGATTCTCGGCGCGGAACGTCCAGGCATGCACCTCGAGACCGGCCGCGTGCGCATCGCGCACCAGAGAGGTCGGCGAGCCGAGCGCGTCCGCCTCGCGCGGGATGACCAGGACTTTCTCGACCCCGATCGCATCCGCGTACGTCGCGATCCGCTCGAGACCGCGGGGCGTGATCGTGTCCCGGTACGTGCGGGGATCGCCCCGCTCCACGAAGTCGTACGGCGCGCCGCTCGCCGCGATGAGCTGCACCAGCGGGATGGGCGTCTCGCGCCGCAGGGCTTCGAGATTGGCGGTCTCGAACGATTGAATGAACGCGGGGGCGCCCTCCTCCTCGTAACCGTAGCGCCTCAAGGCGCCGAGCAGGGGCGCCTCGAGCGCGAGACCGCGCCGGGCGAAGTACGTCGGGTGCTTCGTCTCCGGATAGACGCCGATGCGCGGCGGCGGCTCGGCGCCACGTGCGCGGGCCGCCTCGGCGCGCTGCGCGTCGAGGGCGCGTACGAGCGAGAGAATCTCCTCGAGCGTTGGAATCTCGAGCTGCTCATCGAGCCGGGCGTTCGCCGGCCGCAGCTCCGCGATCCGCTCCCGCGCCCGCAGTCCCTTGATCTCCTCGAGAGTGAGATCCTCGGTAAACCACCCCTCGACGGCCGTCCCGTCGATCAGCTTCCGGGTCTTGCGGGATGCGAACTCGGGGTGGCGCGCCACGTCGGTCGTCGCGCCGATCTCATTCTCGTGTCGCGCGATGAGCGCGCCGTCCCGGGTGCTCACCAGATCCGGCTCGATATAGTCCGCCCCCTGCTGAATGGCGATGAAGTACGAGGTGAGCGTGTGCTCCGGCGCATAGCCGCTCGCGCCGCGGTGGCCGATGACGATCGGCGCGGGCGCAGTCCCGGGAGTCCCGAAGGAGGGCGCAACCATCCGGCGCATGGGGCGCTACCTTAACAGAAGCGCGGGGCGGCGCCGGGAGCGTGTAGGATGATCCGCGGCGGAACCGGCCGCGCGCGGAGACGTTTTGTCGAGTAACTCCATGTCCGAGCTCACGCAGAACGACATCTATCTGTTCAAGGAAGGCACGTTCTACCGCGCCTACGGCAAGCTCGGCGCACACCCGGCGACGGTCGAGGGCCGCAGGGGAACGCGTTTTGCCGTGTGGGCTCCGAACGCAGAAGCGGTGAGCGTCGTCGGCGACTTCAACGGCTGGACCGCGGAGCGCCACGCGCTCGCGCCGCGCTGGGATCAGTCCGGCATCTGGGAAGGCTTCATCCCGGAGCTGGGTCCCGGCGCTCTCTACAAGTATCACATCCGTTCCCGCCTGGGCGGCTATCGGGTCGACAAGAGCGACCCGTTCGCGTTTCGCTGCGAATTGCCGCCACGCACCGCCTCCGTCGTGTGGGACCTGCACTACGACTGGAACGATCTCGCCTGGCAGCGCGACCGCACGCGCGTCAATGCGCTCGATGCGCCTTGGTCCATCTACGAGGTGCATCTCGGTTCCTGGCGGCGCGCGCCCGAGGATCACGACCGTCCGCTCACCTACCGCGAGCTCGCCGTGCAGCTCGCGGATTACGTGATCGACATGGGCTTCACGCACGTCGAGCTGCTGCCCGTCATGGAGCATCCCTTCTACGGCTCCTGGGGATACCAGGTCACGGGCTACTTCGCGCCGACCGCCCGCTACGGCACGCCGCAGGATTTCATGTACCTCATCGAGGAGCTGCACCGGCGCGGCATCGGGGTGATTCTCGACTGGGTCCCCTCCCACTTCCCGAGCGACGAGCACGGACTTGCGTTCTTCGACGGGACGCACCTCTACGAGCACGCCGACCCGCGCCAGGGCTACCACCCGGAATGGAACAGCTCCATCTTCAACTACGGCCGCGCGGAAGTGCGCGACTTCCTCGGCAGCAGCGCCGTGTTCTGGCTCGATGCGTATCGCGCCGATGCGCTGCGCGTCGATGCCGTCGCCTCGATGCTCTACCTCGACTACGGCCGGCGCGCGGACGAGTGGATCCCGAACCGCTTCGGCGGGCACGAGAACCTCGACGCCGTCGAGTTCGCGAAGCAGATCAATGCCGCGATCTACAGGGACTTCCCCGCGGCGCAGACCATCGCGGAGGAGTCGACGGCGTGGCCCATGGTCTCGCGGCCCACCTACCTCGGGGGGCTCGGGTTCGGGCTGAAGTGGAACATGGGCTGGATGCACGACACGCTCAAGTACTTCCAGACCGATCCGATCTTCCGCAAGTACCACCACAACGCGCTCACGTTCTCGATCTGGTACGCGTTCACGGAGAATTTCGTGCTGCCGCTGTCGCACGACGAGGTCACCCAGGGAAAGGGCTCGCTCATCGGCAAGATGCACGGCGATGAGTGGCAGCAGTTCGCCAACTTGAGGCTTCTCTACGGCTACATGTGGGCCCATCCCGGCAAGAAGCTGCTCTTCATGGGATCGGAGTTCGGGCAGCGGCGCGAGTGGCAGCACGAGGAGAGCCTCGAGTGGCATGTGCTCGAGTATCCCCTGCACGCGGGCGTGCAAAGGTGGGTGCGGGAGCTCAATCTCTTCTATCGAGACACGCCGGCCCTCTACGAGCTCGATTTCTCCGCCGACGGGTTCGACTGGCTCGACTGCAACGATGCCGACGCGAGCGTCATCGCATTCCTGCGCAAGTCGCGCTCGCCCGGCAGCGAGGTCCTCGTCGTCTGCAACTTCACACCGGTGGTGCGCGAAGACTACCGCGTCGGTGTGCCGCGCGGCGGACTGTGGCGCGAGCGGTTGAACAGCGACGCGCGAGAGTACGGCGGCAGCGGCCAGGGCAATCTCGGCGCAGTGGAAGCCGCGCCGCTCGCCGCTCACGGCCGCTTTCACTCGTTGAGCTTGAGGTTGCCGCCGCTCGGTGTGCTCTATCTGCAACCGGCATGAGACGACCTGTGTCAACGCCCGGGGCGAGCGGAGGCAAGGAGTCGCCCGGCGAGGCGATCGCCACGCGCTTACCTGCCGAGGCGACCGGCGCGAATCTGCCTGCCGAGGCGGTGCCCCGCACCGTCATCGAGCACATCACACCCTGCGTCGATCACGGCCGCTTCGCGGTGAAGCGCGTTGCCGGCGAGACCGTCGCGGTCGAGGCCGACGTGTTCGCGGAGGGTCACGACGCAGTGTGCTGTGCGCTCCTTCATCGACCGCAGGCGCAGACGCCGTGGCGGAGCGTGCCCATGGCGCCGCTCGGCAACGACCGCTGGCGAGCGGAGTTCGTTGTCGAGGAGCTCGGTCGATACGAGTACACCGTCACGGCGTGGGTGGACCCCCTCGCGACCTGGCGGCGCGATCTGCTGAAGAAGCAGTCCGCCGGCCAGGACGTGAGCGTCGATCTGCAACGCGGAGCGCAGCTCATCCAGGCGGCAGCGGCGCGAGCCGGAGCCGAGGATGGGCGGCGCCTCGAGGAGTGGGCGCGATCGCTTGCCTCATCGGATA
>JASHTA010000378.1 GCA_030040795.1 Gammaproteobacteria bacterium
AATGACGTCGCGTCGCGTCTCGCCGGTTTTGCAAGCGATGGAGCCACGGGACGTCATCTCCCGCCGGAGAGTTGCGAAGCAAAGCCGTACAACACAGCTCAAAAAGGCCGCGACCAGCGCGACCTTCAGGATTACAATCTATAATTATGGCTCGACGGCGGGGGAAACGTAGGTCATTCGTCAAATGGCTTACAGAAATTCCCCCCAGTGTCATCGAGGCAGTCGCCCTCGTAGCGTTCGTTGCCGTGATCGTGATTGGGATTGTTTCCATTTGGGAGATCCCGTCCGCTGACTTCAAACGGCAGGAGATCGTACCAGTTCTCACCGTCGTGTTCGGAGCGCTAGGCGTTGTTTCAATTTTACTCCTGTGGGCCCAGCTTCGGAGTTCATTGCAGACTGGAGATCACCCCATGAACATGGAGAAGACCGGTCTCTGACCGATACGGGCCCTCACCGGAGGGCCCTTTCACTTTCCTGGCCCGGCGGGGTGTGGCGGAAGTTGAACTCGGCACCCTGCAGGGGCCGTGTCACCAAAGGCCGCGCTCGAAGCGCTCTACGAGCTGCGTGCGCTGCTTACGCGCGCGGACCCTGGGCGCGACAACGCGAAGTGACCCCCGCGTAGGAACGTGCCGATCTCGCGCGCCACGCGCGGCGAGAGCAGCATTCCCATGTGGCTCGCCCGCACGGTGATGTGATCCGTCGCACCCGGCAGCCGTGTCTCGCTCACTGCGATCGTCCCGTCGCTTTCCCCCTGCAGCCGGGCGAAGAGCTGGCCCATGCCGAAGGACCGCGTGCCCGCGATGATCCCGAGCGCGCGCGGGCTCGTCCAGCGCCGCTCGCGCTCGACCAGCAATTCCTCGGCGACGCACTTCCCCAGGATCGAGGCGCCCCAGCGCATCCGTGACACGCCGACGGCCGCCTGACACTCCACGGCCGGCGTGCCCAGAAAAACGACGCGTCCGGGCGGTTGATCGGGGAAACGCTCGAGGAAGCGATAAATGACGAGACCGCCGAGACTGTGCCCGACGAGGTGCAGGCTTTGCGGCCGCAGGGCCTCGATGAACTGGTTGAGTCGCCCGGTCACCTCGATCATCGAGCTCGAGACGGTCGGATAGTGAAACACCCGGACGTCGAATTGAAACTCGTGCTCCAACCGCCGGCGAAGGAGAAGGGAGTCCGCCCGAGACGACCACAGACCGTGAACGTAGACGACCGTCTCGCGCGTCATGGCCTGTGCCCGTCACCCGCTCGCGCCCGGCACTCGCTCATGCCCCTCGCGTATCCTGCGCCTCGCCTGCCTCGCCTGCGTCGCCTGCCTCGCCTGCCTCGCCTACTGCGGCGGCGGCAGACGCACCCGGATGTGCAGCTCCTTCAGCTGCGCCTCGCCCACTTCCGTCGGCGCATCGGTGAGCGGATCGGCGGCGGTCTGTGTCTTCGGGAAGGCAATCACGTCGCGAATGCTGTCGGCGCCGCACATGAGCATCGCGAGCCGGTCGAGACCAAAGGCGATCCCGCCATGGGGCGGCGCTCCGTATTTGAGCGCATCGAGCAGGAAGCCGAACTTCTTGCGCGCCTCCTCCGCATCGATGCCCAAGAGCTCGAACACCGTGGACTGCATCGCCTGCAAATGGATACGGACGGAGCCGCCGCCGATCTCCGAGCCGTTCAGCGCGAGATCGTAGGCCTTCGCGAGCGCCGCGCCGGGATTCGCGCGGAGCGCCTCGGGATCGTCGTGCTTCGGTGAGGTGAACGGGTGATGCATCGCGACCCAGCGCTTCTCCTGCGCATCCCACTCGAACATGGGAAAGTCGACGACCCACAACGGCCGCCAGCCGGGCTCGACTCGCTTGAGATCCTGTCCGATCTTCAGGCGCAGGGCGCCGAGCGAGTCGTTGACGACCTTCGCCGAGCCCGCGCCGAAGAAGATGAGGTCATTGTCCTGCGCGCCCGTGCGCTCGAGGATTCCGGCGACAGCGGCATCGCTCAAGAACTTGATGATCGGCGACTGTAAGCCGTCGCGGCCCTTCGAGCGCTCGTTGACCTTGACGTAAGCGAGACCCTTCGCGCCGTAGCGCGAGACGAATGCGGTGTAGTCGTCGATCTCCTTGCGGGTCAGCGCGCCCCCTTCCGGGACGCGCAGCGCGGCCACTCGGCCGTTCGGGTCCCGGGCAGGCCCGGCGAAGACCTTGAACTCCGAATCCCGCACGAGATCCGCCACATCGACGAGCTCGAGAGGCACGCGCAGATCGGGCTTGTCGGACCCGAAGCGCTTCATCGCCTCGGCATACGTCATGCGCGGGAACGGGTCCGGAAGCTCGGCCTCCAGTACCTCGCGGAAGAGCTGCCGGACCAAGCCCTCCATCAGCCCCATGATCCCCTCCTGCTCGAGGAAGGAGGTCTCAACGTCAAGCTGCGTGAACTCGGGCTGCCGATCGGCGCGCAGGTCCTCGTCGCGGAAGCAGCGCACGATTTGATAGTAGCGATCGAAGCCCGAGATCATCAGCAGCTGCTTGAAAAGCTGCGGCGACTGCGGCAGCGCGAAGAACTTGCCCGGATGCGTGCGGCTCGGCACGAGATAGTCCCTCGCACCTTCGGGCGTCGCTTTCGTGAGCATGGGGGTCTCGAGGTCGATGAAGCCGTTCGCATCGAGATACGCGCGCATCGCGCGCGTAATCCGGTGCCGCAGCTTGAGGCGCTCGCTCATCACCTCGCGCCGCAGATCGAGATAGCGGTACTTGAGCCGCACCTCCTCGCTCACCGACTCGTCGAGCTGGAAGGGCAGCGGCTCGGACCGGTTGAGCACGCGCAGCGCCTCGGCGAGCAGCTCGACCCGTCCGGAGGCGAGATTCGGATTGATCGTCCCCGCGGGGCGGGCGCGAATGCGGCCCGTGACGCTCACGACGAACTCGTTACGCAGCCGCTCCGCTTCCCGAAACACCTCGGACCGGTCAGGGTCGAAGACGACCTGCAGCAGGCCCTCTCGGTCTCGCAGATCGACGAAGATCACTCCGCCGTGATCCCGCCGGCGGTGGACCCAGCCCGCGACCGTCACTTCCCGGCCGATCAGTGTCTCGTTGACGTTTCCGCAATAGTGAGTGCGCATATCGTTATCGAGGATACGGCGGGGTGACGACGCCGCAGGTGACGATCATCTTCATGGCTGCATCGATGGTCATTTCGAGCGGGATGAGCTGTGAGCGGGGCACGAGGATGATGAACCCCGCGGTGGGATTCGGGGCCGGCGAGATGAAGACGCTCACCAGCTGCTCGCCGGTCTTGGCGCTCACCTCCGGAACATCCTCGGAGGTGACGAAGCCGATGCTCCAGATGCCCGCCCGGGGATACTCGACCGCGACAACTTGGTGGAACGAGTGCGTCGAGGTGAGCACGCTTTCCGCAAACGTCTTGACGCCGCCGTAGACGGAGCGCACGAGCGGGATTCTATGCAGCAGCTCCTCCCAGTACGCGACGAGCTGGCGGCCGACGAGGTTGGTGACGGCGAGCCCGGTGAGCAGCAGCACCACGAACGCGAACAAGACTCCGAGGCCGGGAATCGAAAAGCCGAAGATGGCCTGGGGCCGGTAGTGCTCGGGCAGCAGCACGAGCGTCCGATCCAGCACATCGACGATGAAGCTCACCACCCAGATCGTGGCGAGAACGGGCAGCCACACGAGCATCCCCGCGACGAGGTAGCGCCGCAGGTTCCAGCTCCGCCTGACCGGGGGCGCCCGCTGCGGCCCGCCTTGCTCGCTCCGCGGGACCGCGAGCGGCTCGCTCACCGGATCACCCGATCACCTGCGCGCCTTGCGCGCTGGGCGAGACTTCGGCCGTGCGCTCTTCGCCTTGGCGGCCCGTGACGGCATAGCCCGTGACGGCATGGCCCGCGACGGCGCGGCTCGTGAGGGCGCAGCTCGTGACGTCCCAGCCGACTTGTGGGACATCGATACGCTCTGGCCGGCCGAGCTCTCGGAGGCCGATTTGGACTCGGCGGCCTTCGCCTCGGCGGCCTTGGGTTCCGCCTTCGTCTCGCTGGCGCCCGCGGACGAGGCCTCCTTCGGCTCGCTCTTCTCGGCCTGCGCGAGGTTGCGCTTGGACTCCTTGTCCGACTTGAAATCCGTCTCGTACCACCCGCCGCCCTTCAGGCGGAAGTTGGGCGCCGAGACGAGCTTCTTCAGCGTGTTCTTGCCGCACGAGGGGCACTTCTTCAGGGGCGGATCGGTGATCTTCTGCATCACCTCGCTGTAGAACTTGCAGCTCGAGCATTCGTATTCGTAGAACGGCATGGCTGTTCGCGGCTTTGTTTGGTTGACCCCGGATGGAAATTATACCGGGTATCCGGCTCCCGCAGCTCGATTCGCCTCAGGCGGCTTTCGCGGCGGCCTTCTGGAAGACCAGATGGCCGTCGCGGACCGTGGCCTTGACGACGTCCCCGGGCCCGAAGTCGCCCTTGAGGATGTGCTGGGCCAGCGCATTCTCGATCTGCTGCTGGATCACGCGCTTCAGCGGCCGGGCGCCGTAGACCGGGTCGAACCCCGCTTCGCCGAGCCTGTCGCGCGCCTTGTCGTCGAGCACCAGATCCATGTTGCGCTCGGCGAGGCGCTTGCGGAGGTACGCGAGCTGAATGTCCACGATCCGGCGGATCTGCTCGGTCCCGAGCGGATGGAACACGACGATATCGTCGATGCGGTTGATGAATTCCGGCCGGAAGCTCTGCTGCACGATCTCCATCACCGCGGTGCGCATCCGGGCATAGTTCTGCGCGCCCGCGTACTCCTGGATCACGTTCGAGCCGAGATTCGAGGTCATGATGATGACCGTGTTGCGAAAGTCGACCGTGCGGCCCTGGCCGTCCGTGAGGCGCCCGTCGTCGAGCACCTGCAAGAGGACGTTGAACACGTCCTGGTGAGCCTTCTCGACCTCGTCGAGCAGAACGACCGAGTAGGGCCGGCGGCGCACGGCCTCCGTGAGATAACCTCCCTCCTCATAGCCGACATAGCCCGGCGGCGCGCCGATCAGACGCG
>JASHTA010000379.1 GCA_030040795.1 Gammaproteobacteria bacterium
ACCTACAACGACTTCGGCCGGCTGGGCCCCGGCGCGTCGGCGCGCGCAACGGCCAACGCCGCCGCGGATAAGACGACCGCCGTGGACATCATCCGGATGCTCCTCGACGCCGGCGCCGATCCGAACGTGCAGCTCAACCTTCACCGGCCCGGCCGCGGCGGCAACAGCGGACGATTCGAGGATGACCTGTTGAGGACCGGAGCCACGCCGCTCCTGCGGGCGGCCATGTCGCACGACAACGAGGTGATCGAGCTGCTGCTCCAGCACGGTGCCGTGGTCGATCTTCCCAACGTCAACGGCGTGACGCCTCTTATCGCCGCAGCCGGTATGGGCTTCAGCGGTCCCACCATGACCCCGGTGCCCGACCATCGTGGCGATTACGCCCCCGGAGCGCAGGCGAGAGCCATCAGCACGATCGCGCTTCTCCTCAAGGCAGGCGCCAATATCAATGCCCGCGTGACCGACACGAGCAGTCACACCGGCCGCATCGCCCGCTCGAGCAGCATGACGCACCGCCAGGGACAGACGGCCCTGTACGGCGCCATTCATTGGGGCTGGACTCAGGTCGTCCAGTACCTGCTCCAGCACGGCGCCAAGGCCAATGTGGCGGACGACCTCGGGAGAACGCCGCTGATGGCAGCCACTCATGGCGTCGGCATCCGAGGCTTCAAGCCGGTCAAGGGAATCATCGCGCTGCTGAGCCAAGCGACGGCTGCTCAGCAGGTGAGCTCCACTCAAACCCCTTCGCTAACGCCGGCACAGGCTCCTGCACGAGCAGCGCGCCCGGCCGCGCTGCAGGCGCCCCTGACTGCCTCTCGCAGACCTTAGTGCGGTTTTGAGCGTACCGCCGCCGCGAACATGACGATGGTCACACCGCGCAGAAGCAGCGCGATGCCGACCGCAAAGCCGAGAAACCACAGCCCGGAGAGTGGCCACGCCGTCCAGAGCAGCAATCCCAGAACGAGCGTCACGATGCCGTCGAGCACCGCCCAGCCCCATGACCGGTGCCGCAAGCAGAGTGCCGTGATCGCGCGAAACAAACCGATCACCGCCAGGTACGCGGCGAGCAGCATCGTCAATAGGAGCGCTCCCGAGGCCGGGTGGGTCGCGATGAGCAAACCGAGGAGCACGCCGAGCACGCCACCGGCGATGTGCAGAAATACGCCGCTCCACCGTCTGACATGGAACGCGTGGATGGCTTCCACGAGGCCGCTGATCGCGATCAGCCATCCCAGAACGAATACGGTGCCGAGCGTTGCGAGGGGCGCCCAGATCAACGCGACGACCCCGAGCACAATCATCACGATTCCGAGAGCGAGCAGCCGACCCCACCGGTCGCGCAGATGATGGAGGTCCGCCGCCAGAACGAATGAGGTCATCGCAGTCTCCTGCCCCACTGGGCGTCGGGTGCTAGGGTCTCGCCAACTGGGCGTCGTGTGCCAGCGCCTCGGCTGCCGCCAAGCTGTTCAGAGCAACGGGCGTGCCACTTTGAAATTCCGCCCATTATCAAACGTTTACCGGGACGAATTTCCATCGCAGTGGACAGGATGTCCGAGTGCCGCGGACAAGCTGTCCGCGCCGCCTCGCAGGCCAACGAAGAGCGATCGGCTATCATCTCCGCATCCTCGATCCGGCGGCCCCTCGTCCTTCTCCAGGAGAAGAGATCATGAAAATCACCGTCTGTCAGCTCCATAACGGGGGCGAGAGCCTTGCCACGGATTGGGAACGACTCGTGACGCACGTCAGAGCCGAACGAAGCGCGATCGTACTCTTGCCGGAAATGCCGTTCTTTTCATGGTTTCCATCCGCGCGTCGTTTCGACGCACGCACCTGGGACGATGCCATAGCGGCCCACGACACGTGGGAGAACCGCTTGTCTGAGCTGACCCCTGCCATCGCGCTCGGTACCCGTCCGGTCAACTACGGTGACGTTCGATACAGCATCGGGTTCAGGTGGAAGGAGGACGAGAGCATTGTCGAAAGCCTCCATGCGAAGAGTCGCCTGTCCAGCGAGGAAGGCTCCTGGGAAACCAACTGGTATGAGCAGGCGGTGCCGGACTTCGAGGTCGCGACCGTCGGCACAGTTGGAATCGGCATGCTCATTGGCCGAGAACTCTGGACACCCGGCCAGGCGAAGCTTTACGGAGAAGACGGCGCGCAAATCATCGCCATACCCAGAGTCGATCGTGCGGGAGATTCGACTGTTCCGGGCGAAGACGACGAATGGCTGGCCGGTGGCCTGTCTGCCGCCAAGGCTTCCGGCGCTTGCTGCATCTCCTCCACTCGCGGAACGCAGGGAGACTCGCTCGGCGCCGCGGCTTGGATTATCGGCCCCGACGGCCGAACGCTCGCACGCACGACCGCCGATGAGCCGGTGGCGACGGCAGAAGTCGACCTGACCGCCATTGCGTCCAAACCCCTTCCCCTCGCCAAGCATTCGAGCCGGCCTTAAAACATCGAATCCGCCTTAAAACATGTACGCCGTTCAGCTGAAGTGGACAAGTTGTCTGCGACGGCCGGACACGCTGTCCATCGATGCCGGCTGTCTAGGCGCAAGCCGCTGATTCCTGATGGGTGCGCAGAAATGGCCCACCTCTTGCTCCACAGCGATCGCACGCCGGCATCCTATCGGCCACTTCGATGGACCAGGAGATACATCATGGCACGCAATTCACCTAATCCTGCCCAATATCGACGTGAGTGAGACCGAAGGGACCGTGCGAATCAGCACGGAATTGCCGGGCGTGAGCGAGAGCGACATTGACGTATCTCTCCACGATGACGTACTCGTCATTCGTGGCGAGATGCCCGCTCGAGCGGCGATGCGAGTCCCACGAAGGCCTAGCCATCCAAGGAGATCCAGATGATCGCCGGGTCACCCAAGCTGTCGCAGGGCGAGATCGACACCCAGATCCTACGGGCCTTGGTCCGAAAGCTGATGGTCAATGGCGTTCTCTCGCAGGATGACGTACGAGCCCTTCTGACCGAGGCGATAGCTCATCTCGACGAGCAGGCCCGATCGGATGCCTCGCCGAGCTCCGATCGCGGCTGAGAGCAGAATCGACGAGGCTCCGAGTCAAGAGGACCGGCGCTCCGATTGGGGTTTCGATCTTCTTCCGCGCCGGCCTATCGATGGCCTCACCGAGAGCCGCCGCACCGGTGTGATACGCTACCTCGTCGTCTCCATCGTCCAGGCTAGCGTCAACGTCGGGAGAAGGCGGAATGTCAGTGGATCCCTCCCGCGACAGCGTTGAGCCCATAGCCGATCCCGAGTTCGGCCCCTGGCTGGCCCAATCCTCCATTCTGGTCGTCGATGACGAGCCGGGGATGCGCAACTTCCTGGTCAAGATTCTCGGACCGCGCTGCAAGCTCATGGAGGAGGCCGCGGATGCGAGCGAGGCGTCCGCCAAGCTCGACGCGCAGCGTTTCGACGTTGTCATCCTCGACAATGTGCTGCCCGGGAAGAGCGGACTCGAATGGCTCACCGAACAGCGGGCCATTGGATTTTTCGCCGATGTGATCCTGATGACGGCTTATGCCGACCTCGACACCGCCATCGGCGCGCTGCGCGCGGGGGTCGTGGATTTCGTTCTGAAGCCCTTTCGGTCCAATCAGCTCCTCAATGCCGTGGCACGCTGTCTCGATCGGATTCGACTCCAGCGCGAGAACGACGTGCTGCGCCACGAGCTGAAGTCGCCGGCGCATCAGGTCTTCCTGCGCAACAAGCTGCTCGGGGATTCTGCCGTGATCCGGCAGGTGCGGGATACCATTGCGCGGGTCGCTCCGCTGCCGACTTCGGTGCTCTTTACCGGTCCGTCGGGCACCGGCAAGGAGGTGGCGGCCCGGTCGCTTCACGCCCTCTCGAGCCGCGCAGACAAGCCCTTCGTCCCGATCAACTGTGGTGCGATCCCTCCGGAGATCATCGAAAGCGAGCTCTTCGGGCATTTGAAGGGAGCGTTCACGGGTGCCGGCGGGGCACGCGAAGGTCTATTCCTGCATGCGCAGGGAGGCACTGTCTTTCTGGATGAGATCGGAGAGCTGCCTGCCATGTAGCAGAGCAAGCTGCTGCGCGTGCTGGAGGATCGTCGCGTGCGGCCGGTGGGGTCCGAGCGCGAGGTCCCGTTCGACGCGCGCTTCGTCTTCGCCACCAACACCGATCTTCACGGCCGAGTCAAGACCGGGAGCTTTCGCTCCGATCTCTATTTTCGGATCAACGTGATGCAGATCCAGCTCCCGCCGTTGAGAGATCGAGGGGAGGACGTGCTGCAGCTTGCGGCGCTCTTCATGCGCGAGATCGCTCAGCAGCTCGGTATGCCGCCCGTGCCGATGAGCGATCGGGTACGCGCGTCGCTCGCGCGATACGACTGGCCCGGGAACGTCCGGGAATTGCGCAATCTCATCGAGCGAACGGTGATCCTCGGCACCTTTCCGGCGGACTTCGCGGCCTCCGCTGATCAGGGCGACTCGGGCGGGGAAAGCTTGGCCGACGTCGAGCGGCGGCACATTCTTGCCGTGCTACAAGAAGCCGGCGGTGATCGCGAGGAGGCGGCGCGGCGCCTCGGCATCTCACGCAAGACGATCGATCGGAAGTGCGCCACTTGGCGGCTATGAGGCTTCGCCTCCTGGGCAGCCGCTATTCGGTGCGCCACCGCCTGCTCGCCCTCGCGCTCCTGCCGATGCTCGTCATCCTCCCCCTCATGCTCGGCCTCGCCATCTATCGCTGGAACGCCAAGTTCGATGCGGTGCTCGCTGCCGAGGTCGATAGCGATCTGACCATTGCCCACCAGTATCTGGCACGGATTCTCGAGAATACGCAGGAGCAGCTGGTCTCCGTCACGAAGTCGGCCGAGTTCCGGGATGCCCTCGTGTCGTCCCATTCCCCGGTGTCGTCCCATTCCTCGGGCGGCAGTCTCGATGCCTTCCTCGCGCAGACTGCGCGAATGCTCCACTTTGATTTCCTTTACATCGTAGGCGGCCAGGGGCGTGTCCTCGCCAGCGCGCAGCCGATGGGCTCGACCGTCCGCCGGGATTGGCCGGTTATCACCGCGGCCTTGCAAGGTCGCTCGGGCGCGGTGATCGACAGGCTCAACAGCCAGGACCTTCTCGCCCTGTCTCCCGAGCTCGCCCATCGCGCTCGCCTCGAGCTCGTGCCGACTCCCGACGCCACGGCCACCGACCGCAGAGAGGAGACGAATGGCTTAATGGTCCATTCCGCGGGCGCCCTTGTGCTGCCGGACGGTGAGCATGCGGCGCTGGTGGGAGGAATACTCCTCAATCGGAATCTTGCCTTCATCGATACGATCAACGACCTCGTTTTCCACAACGGAGGCTTGCCCGAAGGCAGCCGCGGAACAGCCACGCTGTTTCTCGGCGATGTCCGCGTCAGCACCAATGTACGATTGTTCCGGGGAGGCCGCGCGCTCGGAACGCGCGTGTCGGCACCGGTCGAGAAGGCGGTGCTCGGGCAGGGGCGAACTTGGCTCGGCGAGGCATTCGTCGTGAACGATTGGTACATGTCCGCGTATCAGCCCATTCTCGACAGCGGTGGCCGGCGTGTCGGCATGCTCTACGTGGGCTTCCTGCAGAAGCCCTTTACGCAGGCGAAGCGCGACACGCTGCTCGAGATCGCGGTTGCCTTCCTGGTCGCGGTCGCCGCGACCGTTCCCCTCTTCCTGCGATGGGCGAGCGAGATCTTCCAACCTCTCGAGAGGATGACCGGAACGATCGAGCGGGTCGAGGGCGGCGATCTTGGAGCACGAACCGGCGCTATCGAGAGCCAGGACGAGATTGGCCGTGTCGCACGGCATCTCAATCAGCTCCTCGACCGGCTTCAGGAGCGCGACAAGGAGCTGCGGCAGTGGAACAGAGAGCTCAATCAGCGGGTGGAGGAGCGGGCTCTCAGGCTCCAGCATGCGAACCGGCAGCTGGAAGCGGCGACGAAGCAGCTCATCATGTCGGAGAAGCTGGCTGCGATCGGTGAGATCAGCGCCGGGGTAGCTCACGAGATCAACAATCCGATCGCCGTCGTACAGGGAAATCTCGAGGTCATCCGCGAGCAGATGGGCAGCCAGGCGGATGCGGCAAAGACGGAATTTCGCCTGATAGACGAGCAGCTGCGCCGCGTCGCCGAGATGGTCACGAGGCTCCTGAGATTCGCCAAGCCGCAAGAGTATGCGGGTCATTCGGAGCCGTATGACATTGCGGATGTGATCACGGATACGCTGCCGCTCGTCCGCCATCTTCTCGACAAATCGAGGATTACGGTCGAGAAGGAATCCCGCGCCTCACGATTGATTTGGATGAGCCGGACCGAGCTGCAGCAGGTCCTCGTGAATCTGATCGTCAACGCCGTTCATGCGATGTCCGCGGGTGGACGGCTCACCTTGCGGACGGCCGACGCCGACGAAGGGGAACGGCCTGGAGTTCTCCTCGAGGTGGCGGATACGGGTGACGGCATGGCTCCGGAGGTGCTGCAGAGGATCTTTGACCCCTTCTTCACGACCAAAGGTCGGGAGGGTACGGGGCTCGGCCTCTCGATCAGCCAGATGCTTGTCGCCCGGCAAGGCGGCAAGATCTCGGCGGCGAGTGAGCCGGGCCGAGGAACGACCTTTGCCGTCTGGCTGCCCGAGGCGAGCTGATGCCGCCACGAGCACTGGAACGGACAAATAGTCCGTGGGGATTCGGACACATTGTCCGCGACGAGCGAGGCGGGAATACCAAGCCATTGATTAGGCGATGCTTTGCGATTCGGCATTCCTCTTGCTCTGCGCGATAGGGAGTGACAT
>JASHTA010000380.1 GCA_030040795.1 Gammaproteobacteria bacterium
CTCCAGCTCGACGTTGATGCCGAGGGACCTGATCTCCTTGACCAGGACGTTGAACGACTCCGGCATGCCGGCGTCCATCTGGTGATTGCCGTCGACGATGTTCTTGTACATCTTCGTGCGGCCGTTCACGTCGTCCGACTTCACCGTGAGCATTTCCTGGAGCGTGTAGGACGCGCCGTACGCCTCGAGCGCCCACACCTCCATCTCTCCGAAGCGCTGGCCGCCGAACTGCGCCTTGCCGCCGAGCGGCTGCTGGGTGACGAGCGAGTACGGGCCCGTCGAGCGCGCGTGCATCTTGTCGTCGACCAGATGGTTGAGCTTGAGCATGTACATGTAGCCGACTGTGATCGGGCGCTCGAAGCGCTCGCCCGTGCGGCCGTCGTAGAGGTGCGTCTGCCCGCTCGCCGGCAGATCGGCGAGCTCGAGCAAGCGCTTGATCTCCTGCTCGCTCGCGCCGTCGAACACCGGCGTCGCCATCGGCACGCCGCTCGAAAGATTGCGCGCGAGCTCGATGGTCTCCTCGTCGGTGAGCGAGTCGATGTTCTCCTTCTGGCCGCCGGTCTCGTTGTACACGCGCTGGATGAATGCGCGCAGCTGCGCCGCGCCTTCCGCCTGCCGCTCGGCCTCTCTCGCCCGCTGCTCGAGCATCCGTCCGATCTTCAGGCCCACGCCCTTCGCGGCCCAGCCGAGATGCGTCTCGAGCACCTGTCCGACGTTCATGCGGGAGGGCACGCCCAAGGGATTCAGGACGATGTCGACCGGCGTGCCGTCGGCGAGGTAAGGCATGTCCTCGACGGGGACGATCGTGGAGATGACACCCTTGTTGCCGTGGCGGCCGGCCATCTTGTCTCCCGGCTGCACTCGACGCTTCACGGCGAGGTATACCTTCACCATCTTGAGCACACCGGGCGCCAGATCGTCGCCCGCGGTGATCTTGGCCTTCTTCCCGTCGAGGCGCTGCTCGAAGGTCTTGCGCTGCGCCTTCAGCCGCTCGGAGGCCTGCTCGAGCTGGGCGTTCGCCTCCTCCTCCTCGAGGCGGATCTCGAACCATTCCTCCCGAGGCAGCTCCTCGAGGTAGTCGGCCGCGATCCTCGTTCCGGACTTGAGCTTGCGAGGACCGCCGGCCGCCGCCTTGCCGACCAGCATGTCGCGCACGCGGTGGAAGAGGTCATCCTCGAGGATGCGCTGCTGATCGGCGAAGTCCTTGCGGACCCGCTCGATCTCCGCCTTCTCGATGGCGAGGGCCCGCGAGTCCTTGTCCACGCCGTCGCGCGTGAAGACGCGCACGTCGATGACGGTGCCGTCCATGCCCGGAGGCACCCGCAGGGACGTGTCCTTCACGTCGGACGCCTTCTCGCCGAAGATCGCGCGCAGCAGCTTCTCCTCCGGCGTGAGCTGGGTCTCGCCCTTCGGCGTGACCTTGCCGACCAGGATGTCGCCCGCCTTCACCTCGGCGCCGATGAACGCGATGCCCGCCTCGTCGAGCTTTGCGAGTGCCGCATCGCCGACGTTCGGAATGTCCGCGGTGATCTCCTCTGGGCCGAGCTTCGTGTCGCGCGCGACGCACGTGAGCTCCTCGATGTGGATCGTCGTGAAGCGATCCTCCTGCACGACCCGCTCGGAGATGAGGATCGAGTCCTCGAAGTTGTAGCCGTTCCACGGCATGAACGCGACCAGCAGGTTCTGGCCGAGCGCCAGCTCGCCGAGATGAGTCGAGGGTCCATCCGCGAGCACATCGCCCCGGGCGATGCGGTCGCCCGCGTGCACCAGCGGGCGCTGGTTGATGCACGTGTTCTGGTTCGAGCGCGTGTACTTGGTGAGATTGTAGATGTCCACTCCGGGCTCGCCCGCCGTCGTTTCCTCATCGTTCACGCGCACGACGATGCGCGAGGCGTCGACCGAGTCCACGGTCCCGCCGCGCCTGGCGACGACGGTGACGCCGGAGTCGATCGCGACCGGGCGCTCCATCCCCGTGCCGACGAGCGGCGTCTCGGAGCGCAGCGTCGGCACGGCCTGGCGCTGCATGTTCGAGCCCATGAGGGCGCGGTTCGCGTCGTCGTGCTCGAGGAACGGGATGAGCGAGGCCGCGACCGAGACGATCTGCTTCGGGCTCACATCCATGTAGTTGATGCGATCGCGCGGCATGAGCGTGAACTCGTTCTGAAAGCGGCACGAGACGAGCTCGTCCGCGAGCTCCCCGGCCGGCCCGAGCCGCGCATTCGCCTGCGCGATCGCAAACTCGCCCTCCTCGATTGCCGAGAGGTACTCGATCCTGTCGGTGACGCGGCCGTCCTCGACACGCCGGTACGGCGTCTCGAGGAAGCCGTACTCGTTCGTGCGCGCATACACGGCGAGCGAATTGATGAGTCCGATGTTCGGCCCTTCCGGCGTCTCGATCGGGCACACGCGCCCATAGTGGGTCGGATGCACGTCGCGCACCTCGAACCCCGCGCGCTCGCGCGTGAGGCCTCCCGGCCCGAGGGCCGAGACGCGGCGCTTGTGGGTGACCTCCGACAGCGGATTGTTCTGGTCCATGAACTGCGAGAGCTGCGAGGAGCCGAAGAACTCCTTCACCGCCGCGGCGACCGGCTTCGCGTTGATCATCTCCTGGGGCATCAGCGGCTCGGTCTCGGCGATCGTCAGGCGTTCCTTCACCGCGCGCTCGACGCGCACCAGCCCGACGCGGAACGCGTTCTCGGCCATCTCCCCGACGCTGCGTACCCGGCGGTTGCCGAGATGATCGATATCGTCGACCGTGCCGTTGCCGTTGCGGATGTCGATCAGCACGCGCAGGACATCGATGATGTCGGCCTTCGTCAGCACGCCGCCGCCAATGCCGGGCTC
>JASHTA010000381.1 GCA_030040795.1 Gammaproteobacteria bacterium
GCGCCGGCGAGCGTCGCCCGCCCGGCGCCACCCTCGTGGGGCTCAAGTCGCACGCGGCTCGGCGGCTCGCCGCCGCCCTGCGCGCTGCGATTTGCGGGGTCCGCGGGCTCCGCCGCGGACCTTGCGTGCGTGGGCCGCGCTCCGGCCGCCTCCCGCGCGGTCGCTCTGCACGAGCTCCTCGCGCGCCGACTGGGCGATCTCCACCAGCTCTCTGCTGGTTGAGGCCACGATCTTCCACGTCGCCTGCAGCTCCTTCGCGATCCGTGCCCGCGAGGCAGGCAGGGCGTCGAGCTGCTCGGCATAGAGCGCACTGACGCTGCGCGCGCGCGCAGTCATGCGCAGGCGCTCGGCTCCATCCTCCAGCGCGCCGTGGGCGCTGGCGAGACTCTGCCGCACGAGCTGGTCCACGCATCGGCAGGAGAGCTCGGTGAGGCGCAGGCCAGCCTCGGTGAGCGCCGTCAGGCGCGGCGCGGCGTGCTCGAGCCGCTCGGCTGTCCGCCCGGCCTCCCGTTGCGCCCTCCGCAGTGCGCGGCCGGCGTAGCCCTGCGCGCGTCCCTGCAGCAACCGCGCGGCCGTCAGAGCGATTTGCTCGGGAATGCTCATAAGGGCTCAGAATGGGCCTGTCGTGATGCGGTGCATCATCATCGATTCGGATGGAAGGCTCCAATAATGCGACTTTCCCGTTCCCATTGCAGCAAAATGCCGTGGGCGTGACCGCAGCTCGAGAGCGGACCGGCTATGAACGAGGACGGGTTCACAGTCCCGGCCGGCTCGGCCGGCATGGCCCTCACTGAACTCCCATGCCGCCGCTTGCTGACATATTCGGTGCCGAGGGTCCCCTGCAGCGCGCGCTGCCGGACTTCATCCTTCGGCGGCAGCAGCTCCACATGGCCGAGCGAATCTCCGGCGCGCTGGAAGCGCGCGAGCCGCTGGTCGTCGAGGCCGGAACGGGCACGGGCAAGACTTTCGCATACCTCGTTCCTGCCCTGCTCTGCGGCGGACGCGTCCTGATCTCCACCGGTACGCGCACCCTTCAGGACCAGCTCTACTCGAAGGATCTGCCCCTCGTCGCGGCGGCCCTCGGGCGCCCCGCACGCGTCGCGCTGCTGAAGGGCCGCGCGAACTACCTTTGCCGGCATCGCTTGGAGCGCACTCGCGTCCAGCTCGCGATGGAGAGCCTCGAAGGGCGGGACCCCTGGCTCGCGCGAGTCGAGCGCTGGGCGCGGGTCACCCGCACCGGTGACCTGGCCGAGGTGCCGGGCCTCTCCGACTCGCATCCCCTCTGGCTCGAGGTCACCTCCACGCGGGACAACTGTCTCGGCACATCGTGCGAGGAGTTCGCGCGCTGTCACGTGGCCACCGCGCGGCGTCAGGCTCAGGAAGCCGATATCGTCATCGTGAACCACCACCTGCTGCTGGCCGACCTTGCGCTCAAAGAGGATGGATTCGGCGACCTCCTCGGCTCCGCCGACGCTTTGATTCTCGATGAGGCGCATCAGCTGCCCGACCTCGCGACTCAGTTCTTCGGCGCGAACGTCGGCACCCGGCGCATCGAGAATCTCCTGGAGGCCGTCAAGCAGGAAATCACCGCCGCGCGCCGAGGCTCCGCCGGCTCGCGGCGAATCGACGCGGGGCGCGACTCCGTGCCGGTGCCGCCCGCAGCGGCCGTAGCGGCCGTTCAATCGGCCGTCGAGGGCGTCGAGGAGGCGGTGCAAGAGATCGCGCGCCGCTTGCCGAGGACCCTCGGGCGCGCCGCCTGGGAGGAGGGCGATGCGATGCTGGAACGCGGCGCCGCCGCGCTTGCACACGCGCTCGATGCGCTGCGCGACGAGCTCGAGTCCGAAGGCGCGGGCTGGAGCGCCCTCGGCGCGCGCGCCGGCGAGCTCGCCGCGCAGACCGAGCGCATCGCGGCCGTGAGCGAGCTCGAAGGCGTGCGAAGCCTCGAGGTGACCGCGCGCGGTTTCGCGCTCCATCTTCTCCCGTTCGACATCGCGGACCGGTTCCGTGCATTGATCGAGGCGCGGCGCTGCGCCTGGATATTCACCTCGGCCACGCTCTCCGTCGGAGAGGATTTTGGCCACTTCACCGCCCGGCTCGGCCTGACCGAGGCGGCGACCGTGAAGATCGACAGCCCCTTCGACTACGAGCGGCAGAGCCTGCTCTATCTGCCGAGCGGACTGCCGCAGCCCGCCACGCCGGGCTACGTCCGCTCGATGCTCGATGCGGCGCTGCCCCTGATCGAGGCCTCGCGCGGAGGTGCGTTCATGCTCTTCACGAGCCATCGCGCGCTGGCGGAAGGGGCGATGCTGCTGCGCCAGCTCTGGGGCGCGAGCCCTCCGTACCGGCTGTACGTCCAAGGCGAGGCGCCGCGCGAGCGGCTGCTGCAGGAGTTTCGCGCGGACGGCGACGGCGTCCTGCTCGGAACCGCGAGCTTTTGGGAGGGCGTGGACGTGAAGGGCGCGGCGCTGCGCCTCGTGATCATCGAGAAGCTGCCCTTCGCCTCTCCGGAGGAGCCCTTGGTCAAGGCGCGTGTCGATTACATCGAGTCGCAGGGCGGCAACCCGTTTCGCGATTATCAGCTTCCCGAGGCGGCGCTCGCCCTGAAGCAAGGGGTCGGGCGGCTCATCCGCAGCGAGAGGGATCATGGCGCCGTGGTCATCTGCGATCGGCGCATCGTCGAGCGCCCCTACGGGCGCGTGCTCCTTTCGGCGCTCCCGTCCATGCGCCGCACGCGCGACCCGCAGGAGGTCCTCCACTTTCTGCGCACGCATGCACCGGCGGAGCGGCCGTGACGGACATGAGAATCCTGGCGGTCGACACCGCGACTGAAGCCTGCTCGGCGGCGGTGCTGACGCCCGAGGGAACGGCAAGCCGCTACCTCGAGCTCGACCGCGGTCACTCGGAGCGGATTCTGGGCATGGTGGACGCCGTGCTCGGCGAGGCGCGGCTCGCGCTTGCCGATCTCGACGCCGTCGCGTTTGGCCGCGGGCCTGGAGCCTTCACCGGCGCTCGCCTGGCGGCGAGCATCGCCCAAGGGCTCGCGTTCGGAGCGGGCTTGCGCGTCGTGCCGATCTCCGATCTGCGCGCGCTCGCGCAACGAGCGCTCGATACGGCGCTCGACGCGCAGAGTGTCGTCGTGTGCGCCGACGCGCGCATGCAAGAGGTGTACTGGGCGTGCTACCGCCGCGACGCGCAGGGCCTTGCCGAGCCCCATGAGGCGGGAGAGCGGGTCGGTGCGCCGGAGACTGTCGTCCTGCCGGAAGGGCTGAGGGGTCCCATCCACGGCGTGGGTAGGGGCTTTCTCGCCTACCCGCGGCTTGTAGCGACGCTTCAGGACCCGCTCGCCGCCGTTCAGGGAAACCTCTTGCCTCGGGCCGACGAGGTGGCTCGGCTCGCCGCCGTCGAGCTCGCATCAGGACGCTCGGTCTCGGCCGAGGAAGCTCTCCC
>JASHTA010000382.1 GCA_030040795.1 Gammaproteobacteria bacterium
GGACTGTTCCGCGCCGCTGCGGGCGGAACGCTGTTCCTCGATGAGATCGGGAACGTGCCGTTGTACCTGCAGAGCAAGCTCCTCACGGCGCTGGAGCGCCGCGAGGTCATACCCGTCGGGTCGGAACGCGCGGAGCCCATCGACGTGCGGGTGATCTGCGCGACGAATCTCGCGCCCGAGCGCCTGACCGACGAGAACGTGTTCCGGCAGGACCTGCTCTATCGCATCAATACCGTCGAGATCGTGTTGCCGCCGCTCCGCGAGCGGCGGGAGGACATCCCCTTGCTCCTCGAGCATTTCATGGCAATCTTTGCCGAGAAGTACAACCTGCCTGCGCGGCGCCTCACTGCGGCCGCCCTAGACCGGCTGACCGCTCATTCGTGGCCGGGCAACGTCCGTGCACTGAGTCACGCCGTGGAGCGAGCCGTCATCCTCGCCGAAGGCCCGGTGCTTGATGCGGCGGACTTCTCGCTCGCATCGCCCCTGGCGCGCGCGATCCCACCGCCGTCGCTCGAAGCTGCGCGACTGGATGCCGTCGAGAAAGAGGCTATCCTCCGGGCGCTCGAGGCGCATGATCGAAACATCAGTCGCGCGGCACGGGCCCTCGGCCTCACGCGCGCGTCGCTCTATCGACGGATGGAGAAGTATGGGCTTTGACCGCTTCGATCTCGGCCTTGGCCGCTTCGGCACCGGCGTGGTGCTCAGAATGGCGGCGCTGTTCTTCACAATCGTGGCGGCCGCCTGGATGATCGCGAACACGGAGTGGTACGTGACCATCGCGCTTTGCACGGCGGCCGCGCTGGCCGAGACCGCGTTGCTCTTCCGGTTCGCCACGCAATCCGGTCGCGAGGTCGCGAGATTTCTCGATGCGCTCGCCGTGGATGATACCTCCCAGGGCTTCTCGGCATTGAGCGGCGACCGTGCGCACCGCGAGCTCGGCGCCGCAATGGGACGCGTGCTGGCCCGGCTGCGCGCCAGCCGTTCCGCGCGCGAGGAGCAGTCGCATTATCTCCGCGCTGTTCTCGCTCATGTTCCCGTAGCCCTGATCTCCGTGGACGAGCGCGGCCGGGTACAGCTCCTCAACATGGCGGCACGGCGGCTCTTCGAGACTGCGCTCACGAGCAGCGCAGAGTTTGCGCGGCACAGTGAGCCCTTCGCCGTCGGCCTGGAATCTCTGCGGCCCGGCGCCACCGCGATCCTGCGGATGGAGCGCGCATCGGGGCCCCTGCTGCTCAAGGCCGCGATGACTGAGTTCATCTCCCGGAACCTCCGCCGGCGTCTCGTCTCGTTGCAGAACATCGAGAACGAGATGAGCGCACAGGAGATGGCGGCCTGGCAGACCGTCATCCGCGTGATGGCCCACGAGATCATGAATTCGCTCACGCCGATCTCATCGCTCGCGAGCACGGCGCACGATCTGGTCCGGGACGTGCTCGGGCAGCTGCCGCCCGACGATCCGCGCGTCGCCCCGCTCGCAGATGCACATGAGGCGCTCGATACCGTCGCGCGACGCAGCGAAGGCCTCCTGCACTTCGTTCAGAGCCACCGGCGACTGACCAAGCCCCTCGCCGCACGGATCGAGGTTGCGCCGGCGCTCCGCGCCTTTGCGCGGCTGGAGCGACTCCTCGGCGGCGATCTCGCCGGACGCGACATCGAGCTCACGACGAGCGTCGAGCCCGAGACGCTCGAGATCGCCGCGGATCCCGACCTGCTCGATCAGGCACTGATCAATCTGGTGCGGAACGCCGTCGAAGCGCTGCGCGATACGCCCGCAGGGCGCATCGCGCTTGCCGCGCGCCGGGATCCGGACGGGCACGTGGTGATATCGGTTTCCGACAACGGCCCCGGCATCCCCCCCGAACAGCACAACAAGATCTTTGTGCCTTTCTTCACGACTAAGCGGCACGGTAGTGGCATCGGACTCACGATCGTGCGTCAGATCGCCACCGCCCACGGCGCAAGCATCGATGTCTCGCAGACGCCCGGCGGCGGTGCGACCTTCGCCGTGAGGTTCTGACGCGTCCAAGGCCCGCACAGCCCCATGCCGTCGTCCGAGGACGACCGACTTGAAGCCGATCTGCGCTGATGCGGGTATCAAGGGCATGAATGCAATCGGTTGCATCAGGACTGTTGCTTTGCTCATGCTGCTTGGGGGCGCCACCCTCCAGGTCGAAGGGGCGATCCTGACGGTCAGCGTGACCGGGGGAGTCGTGGAAGGCGTCGCGCGCGGGGGCGTTACCTCCTTCAAAGGAATCCCCTTTTCCGCACCGCCCATCGGTGAGCGGCGCTGGAAAGCCCCGCAACCCGTCATCGGCTGGACTGGTGTCCGCTCGGCAGACTCATTCGCGCCCGCGTGCGCGCAAGTTTCGCCTGGAACGTCGGACTTGCGCGCTCCAGCGCTCAACACCAGCGAGGATTGTCTGTACCTCAACGTCTGGACAGGAGCGCACAGCCCGTGCGAGCGGCGCCCCGTCATGGTGTGGATCTACGGCGGTGCGTTCGTCCGTGGAGCAACCTCGACTCCGGTCTACGACGGAACTCAGCTCGCCCGGGAGGGCGTGGTCCTCGTCAGCATCGCCTATCGTCTGGGACCGTTCGGGTTTCTCGCCAGCCGAGAACTCACCCGCGAGAGCGGCCGTGGCTCCGGCAACTACGGGCTGCTCGACCAGATTGCCGCGCTCAAGTGGGTCAGGCGAAACATCACGCAGTTCGGCGGAGATCCGACGCGGGTGACGATTTTCGGAGAATCCGCCGGAGCGATGGCCGTGAGCTTGCTCACGAGCTCACCGCTCGCGGCAGGGCTTTTTGAGCGCACGATCGCCGAAAGCGGCGCGGTGTTTACGATCGCTCGTACGGGCGCAGAGCCTTTCCTGACGCTTCGTCCACTCGGCCTCGCTGAGAAGACCGGCCAGGCGTTCCTCGAAAGCCTCGGTGCAATGAGCCTCCACGCCGCTCGTGCTCTCTCTGCCGCCGTGATCGCAAACGCCGCACGGCGGGAGCAGTTCTTGCCAGACGTCGACGGCCAAGCGGTCACGGGGAGCCCCTACAGGCAGCACCGAGAAGGACACTTCAACGACACCCCGATCCTCATCGGCACGAACTCGGCCGAAGGCGCGCTCGAGTATCCTCGCGATCGGCCCATCACCGCAGCCTGGTTCGTGAAAGAAATTCGCACGAACTTCGGGCCGGCCGCCGACGCTCTTCTCGCCGTCTACCCGCACGCGAACGATCGCGAAGCACTCGAGTCCGTGAAGGCGGCCAATCGGGATGGAGAATACGCGTGGCCGGCATGGACGTGGGCGCGGCTCGAGTCGCAGTACGGCAAGTCACATGCCTACGTCTATTACTTTGACGTCCGCACGCCCGCTTCACTCCCCGAGGGTGCCGATCACGGCGACGAGCTTCCGTACGTCTTCGGGAACTTCGGCGTGCTCAACCCTGCGGGCCACCTCGAGCCGAGCGCGAGAGCCGAGGACCTGAAGGTTTCCGCGCTGATGCGCCATTACTGGATCAATTTCGCCGCGACCGGCGATCCCAACGGCGCAGGCCTTCCCGTGTGGCCCGCGTATCGCGAGCCCGCCTCCGGCGTCATGATCTTCAGCCGCACATCGAGCGTGCGGCCGCTCCCCAATCAGGACCAGCTTCGCGCGTTCGATCGTTACTTCTCTTGGCGGCGGACCCAAGCTCGCACGGGCTCTCCGCACTCAAGCCTGCCGCGCGCTTCCCGCACCGTCCGTTGATTCGACCTGCCGCCGCTCATCGCCCCGCTTCGCCACCCGAGGCGCGCTCCGCCGCCTCAATGCCCGCGCCACTCTTGCGTATCGTGCAGCCTCGCGATCGCGGGAATTAGATGATCGACGAGCCCACTCGCCTGACGCAGCAGCGCCGTGCGGTGCGACAGATCGCCCCCGGGGCGGTCAAAAGCAGGCCTTGCTATCAAGATAGCATGCCAGTATAGTGGCATGCTACCGCAATGGCACCCTATTAAGCCGCAGATGAACTCACCGGTATTGGTCGACCGTGAGCACGAGCAGCGAGCGCTGCGCGAGCTCTTCGGGCGGCCCGGCCCAAGCATGGCCGTGCTCTATGGCCGCAGGAGGGTTGGCAAGACCTTTCTGCTCCAGCATGCCTTCCCGATGGGCCACCTGTTTCATTTCACCGCATCGGACGCGACTCCAGAACTCAACCGCCGAGCGTTGCTCGAGGCCGTCTCCCGCTGGAGCGGTGCAGAGATCCGGACGCAGGACTTCCCAACATGGCGGCGGATATTCGAGCTGCTCCTGGAGCTCGGGAACGACGAGCCGACCGCCATAGTCCTCGATGAATATCAGTACCTGCAGGGTGGTCGCGATGAGAATGTCGACTCGGCTCTCGCGGCCGTCTGGGAGCGCTACGCCAATCGCCGACCGAGGGGACGGCCGTTCGTTCTCGTTCTCTGTGGATCGATCGTCCGCGTGATGGAGAGACTGGACGCCGCAGAGAACCCGCTCTACGGGCGACTCGATTGGAAGGCGAGGCTGGAGCCTTTCGACTATCTGGACGCCGCCCGGATAGCGGCGTACCCCTTGGTCCGCGACAGAATGCTCGCGTACGGCATCTATGGCGGCACGCCGAGATATCTCGCTACCATCGATCTCGGCAGGCCGCTCGCCGACAACGTCATACGATCCGTCCTCCCACCCAACGGCAACGTGCGCATCCAGGTCGAGACGGTGGTGTCTCAGGAGCACGGGTTGCGCGATCTGAGCGAGTACAACGCGATGCTCAGCGCCATTGGAGCGGGCTCGACTCAGCGCAACGAGATCGCCGCCCAGACCGGCCTTGCGCCGACCTTTGCGTTCCGCAGCCGGCTGGAGAAGCTCGCCGATCTGGGTCTCATCGATGCTACCCGCAACTTCGGTGCATCCTCATCCGAGCCCTATCGATATCGCTTGGCCGATCCTGCGCTGCGCTTCTACTATGGCGTGGTCGATCGATACCGCAGCGAGCTCGAGCTGGACGATCCCGCGGAGATCTGGCGCCGGCACATCTCGCCAGAGCTCGACGCCTACATGGGGCTCATTTTCGAGCGGGTATCACGGCAGGCCTATCTCAGGCTACGATCCCGGCTGCGGTTGCCGATCGTTCGGGAGTGGGGGCGGTGGGAAGGCCGCGATCGCCATCGCGAGCAAATCGAGATCGACATTGTCGCTCGCCGGACGGATGGCAGAATGCTGACGGGCTCCGTGAAGTGGAATCGCAAGCCTGTCGGAATCTCGGTTCACGAAAAGCATGTCGATGCCTTGAGACGTCTTGCTAGCTCGGGCTATGCGTGGGCACGGGAGGCGCTGAGCCGCGAGGCTCTGTTCCTGTACGTCGCTGCCGGCGGATTTGCGCCGGGATTCGCGAAGCGAGCCGAAGAGGCGGGGGTGCGGGTACTCACCTGGAGCCTCGACGAACTATATTCGCCGGAGTGAGCTCTCCGGGGCCTCTTCTGGCGCCCCCGGCCGGAGTTGAGCCGACGACCTACTGCCTAGAAGGCGGAACCAAACATCGCCAATGCCTTGTACACAAGGCTTCGCTCGGTCGCCGAGAAGGATTTGCGCTCAATTCTCGCATCCGCACCCCGTCTACGCGGCCTTCAGCCCCCAGATCGATCGAATCAAGACGTCGACAGAAATTCCGAGCTTCTCGTGGAGGGCGCGGATCATATTGATCGACAGACCGCGCTTGCGATTGAGCACTTCCGCTACAGGCATGCGGGCGCCGAGGATCTTCTCCAAATCCTTGCGCGTGAGCTGCTGCTGCTCCATATGAAACTTGACGAGAACGGCGCAGATCATCGGGCTTTCGATTCCGCGGATCGTCCGGAAGAGAGCGGTACGAAGAGCCATACTGCACCACGCAATAATGTTGCAATGCTGAACCGGTACGGTGTCCGCGAGCGCACGGTGCGCATGATGGACTGGAACCTGGCTCTCACCGCCCGGTTCATGGAGTTGGGGGCCATCGAGAGGGAGCGTTATCCGGACAAAAGCACTCTGCCGTTTCCGCTGATGGGCACTCAGCTGTCGCAGTTCTATGAGCAAGCGATGGTGGCCTCAGCGCCCGCGCAGGCCGCCGGTGCGGTTATCAACTCCGCACAGCCGCTCGTCGAAGCGGGTGAAGATCCCTCGTCTTCCGCGGTGGATCCGATCGTGAACAAACTGACCGCCGTATGCGCCGAGCACGGGCTGGGAGATCCCGAAGTCTACGTGCGGTTCACGCCCTTCATCTGCCGCGTCAATCACCAGCCGCTGCCGCCGCTTGCGGAACGCACTTACGAATTCCTTGCGCAGGCCCTCCGTCTGCGTACCAAAGAAAAGGCCGCACCGCAGCCGACGGTCACGGCACGAGCGCTGCACTTTACTGCCGCCGACTTGTCCGCCGTGCGCCGCGCCTATGCGCGGCAGATGGGTCTGATGGAGGGGCCACCTGGGGCTCGTTCGCGCCCTGTCCGACTGCGTCCTTCGGCTCGCAAATGTCGACGCACTACGGCGCTCTCCGCCCTCAGACGCGCGACGATTAGCGCCGTCCCGTTCTCGGACCGAAAATGAGCCAGAGGATAAAACCCAACACCGGCAGCACGATCACGACGACGGTCCAGATGACCTTCTTCGCCCGATCGGCCCCGCTCTGCAGGATGTTGACGATGGCCCAGACGTCCCCAATCAGGACAAGCAGGCCCCACAGACTATGGTGATGGAGAATCATTGAGCCAAGGATTTAGAGTGAACGCCCCAGTCTGATATCGGATCGGGCCCGCGCGACGTTCCATAGTCGCTCGGCCCCTTCAGGACATCCTCGAAGTCGAGGCGGACTATCGTACCACTATCCAAGCCACGTTTGCGGCGTAAGCCATTGTTCTTGTGGGCCGATTTAACTGAAATTCTTGGCGCGCCGCGCAGCGTTGGTCCAGCCGGCCGATGCATTCACAATGATAGGCAGATTTTTTCCGTCCCGGCCGTGAATCCGCGAGTCGCATCGAGTGGCGCTACACGGATCACCCTTGGACGCATGAGATTCCACCCCGCCCCCACCACACTCCCGGTGCCTCATCCAGCGGAAGCGGACCCGCGAGTGCTCAGCCTTGAGCGACATTGGATGGTAATACTGCGATAATCAAGGCGCTTGACGCAGTGGGCTCGTCAGGGCGAGCCGCCCCAGCGGGACGACATGATCGGGACGTTGGAGAAGTCGTGACCACGGGATTGGTGCTCGGTCTGCTGATTGGCATCGTCACGGGCACGGTGTTTCTGCTAATCCTACGTGCGGCCAATCGCCTCGCCGACAACGGAAAGTCGGCCGTAGTCACCTTCACGGCGCAGCTGTTGAGCTTGCCGACGTTTTGGGTTGGGGGGCCCTGGCTGACCGGCCGACTGCTTCGCCAAGTGGACCTGGCGGCGTTCTATCAGCCGTACGTCATCGCACTTCTTCTTTCCTTCTCCTGTTTCTCCTTGTATCCCGCAGCCCGTTGGATCATCCAAGTAGGTGACGAGATGGGGAGAGCGCGCTGACAATGTCCACGATCCCCCCCCTTCTGATCGACTTGGTGCTGCTGATCTGCGGACTCGCGCTGGGTCTATACGCTCCCGCAACGCTTCTCTATTTGGTGGAGTTCTTGCGCGGCACCGAGATCGGCGTGCGGGTCGTTGGGCGCGCGGCGCTGCGCCTCCTGGCAATCTTGTTTATCTATGCGGTGCTCTTCGCCGGGCTGGGCTTACTGATGACCTACCTAGGCAACGCGGCTAAGCGCGAAATCGCGTGGTTAGGTGGGGGAGGTTTGTTGGGACTGGGCGGAGGATTGGCTCTTCTATTCATCGCAATTGTGAAGGGGCGTCACCACGCACGAACGGCGAACATGCGCCACGTCATCGGCGGATCCTCCTAAAGCATTTCGTCACCGGCCTACCACGCCAGCGTCCGGACTGAGATTGCTCAGGCCACCGCACCAGCGCTTGAGCGCGCACCCGCACATCAGG
>JASHTA010000383.1 GCA_030040795.1 Gammaproteobacteria bacterium
GTTCTGCGAGAGGGCTCCCGCATCGAGCTCAACAGCGATACCGCGCTCGATGTCCGCATCGACGAGCACGAGCGCCACGTGTCGCTCTTCCGCGGCGAAGCCTATTTTGACGTCGTGCACGACTCCCGCCCCTTCATTGTCGATTCCGATGACGTGCAGGTACGGGATATCGGTACGGCCTTCTCGGTGCGACGGGATACCGGCAGCGAGGTGCATATCACCGTGGAGCGCGGTGAGGTGGAGGTCGACGATGGCGGTAGCCACGCACGCCTGAAAGCCGGCCAGGCCGCCGCGTCCGACGCCGGACATGATTTGCAGGTTGAACCGGCCGATCCGTCGGTGGATCTGGCCTGGCGACGGGGACGGCTCATCGTCGTCGACCAGACTCTCGCAAGCGTGGCCCAATTGCTGAGCCGCTATCGTCACGGTTACATCCTGATCACCGATCCGGCGAAGGCCGATCTGCGGGTGAATGCCGTGGTGAACCTGAACGACATTGACGCCTGGCTCCTGGCGCTCCCGCAGGTAGAGCCCGTTGAACTCATCAAGGTCGGCCCTCTGATCTGGATCCGGTGAGCTTCCCGACTCACACCGAGACATACCCCGTGTCACGGCTTCTTCAGGAAGAACTCGACGGGCACCACGAGCTCGAGGGGGTCCCCGGGAACCTGTTCCGGTGGCGCCGGCAGTGGAGCAGCGCGGTGCACCAAGTCGAGCACTTCGTCATCCAGCAGTGAGTAACCGGCGCTGCGATCGATCCGTGCGTCCAGCACCCTTCCCTTCCGATCCATCTTGAAATGCAGGTAGGCGATACCGGTCTCGCGCCGGCGCTGCGCCGACCCGGGATAGCGCTTGTAGCGCTCGAGCCGCGCCATGATTTTCGCTTCCCAAGTCTGCTCGGCGTTGGACGGGGCGTTCGCAGCCGCGCCGGGGGCCTGGGCCCGCAGTTCCTTGCTCTGCGGCGACCGAGGTGTCGGCAGCGCCGTCGTGGTGACGGCAGGCGGCAGCTTGCTACGCTCGGCCTTCGCGACTGCCGCATCCTCTTTAGGCAGTGTCACCTCCGGTTCCGCTACCTTCACTTCCGGGGGCAACTCGAACACCGGCTTCGCGGCCGCTAGTTGCGCTGTCGCGACCTTGAGCTCTCGGGTGGAACGGCCTTGCGGTCCTGGATGCGCCTCCAAGCGCGGGGGGCCGGCCGGAATCTGCGTCGGAGGACGCTGCGGGGCCATCGGCAGCGGCGCGAGTTCCAATGTCATGGCGGCCTCGGGAGACGAGACCGGCAGTTTCCAGGTTCCGCGCAGGAAGACGATGCCCAGTAGCGCGAAGTGTCCCAGGAGTACGACCAGCGCGCTGCTCATCCACAGCCGGATGGAAGCGATGGGTCTTGCCGAAACCGTTGCACTCAGGATGCCGGCTCCTCGGACTCGCGGGCGACCAGGGACACCTTGAGGTAGCCGGCTGCACGCAGCTGGTCCATCACCTTGATCAGGTCGCCATATTGGATCGTCCGGTCGGCGCGCACGAAGATGCGCGTACCGCGGTCCCTGCGAGTGACGGCATCCAGCGCCGCCGCAAGGCCGCCGCGGGGTACAGCATGATCGCCAACCGTCAGCGATAGATCCGCCGCGACGCTGAGTACGATTGGCGTCTGCTCGATCGAGGGCGACTTCTGGGTCGATACCGGCAGATCGAGGGGCATATGCACCATGGAGACGGGGACTGCGATCATGAAGATGATGAGCAGTACGAGAATGATGTCGATGAAGGGCGTGACGTTGATCTCATGGTTGATGACCAAATCGTCCTCCCGGACGCGTCGCAGCTCAAATGCCATGGGAAACTTGCCGCGCCAGTACCGGCTGCTCCACGATCGCGGCGGTGCGCCGCTCCAGATCCAGGCTCAGAACGCAAACTGCGGCGTTGAAGAGATCCGCAAGCTGCGCGCGATAACCTGTGATGCTCCGGAGCAGTCCATTGTAGATCAGTACCGCGGGAATCGCGGTCGCCAGACCCATCGCGGTCGTCAGAAGCGCATCGGCGATACCCGGGGCGATGACCTGCAGATTGGTGCTCTGGGCATTGGTGATGCCGATGAAGCTCTCCATGATGCCCCAGACGGTGCCGAACAGGCCGATGAACGGAGCTGTGGATCCGATCGAGGCGATGAAGCTCATCATGCGCGCCATGCGCCGCCCGAGCGCCGTCTCCACGCTGATGAGCCGAGCGGCGGCACGTTCCTTGACGCCCTCGGCGGCCGTCGGCCCGTGCACCGCCGGTGATCGCTGCAGCTCAGCTTGAACGGCCTCCACCATCAGTCTGCCCGCCTCACTGTGCAGCGGCCGTACCTGTGCGAGAGAGTCGACGCGGCGCAAGAGAATCAGGTCAGGCCTCACCCGCTTTCGCGCCCGAACGAGCTCGATGCCGGTGACCAGCCAGATGGTCCAGGTCGCGATGGATGCGATCAACAGAATGATCATGACGGAGCGCACCACGGTACTGGTGCGCTCGACCAGGTCCCAGGCTCCCCCGCCGAAGGCAACCCGTGCCGGCAACACGCCATCGGCGATGCGCTGCGTCCCTTGAAAGACGCTGGGTGTCCCCCGCTGCGGCTGCGGCCGCGAGGCACCGGCCGGAGCCAATGCATTTGCCGCAGCCATAGCCGGTTCCGCGGCTGTGGTAGCTCCCCCGAGGAGGATCCCCAGGATCAGCAGCATCAGGGAAGCACGTAGGCGCACGGGCGTTCGTAGTTCGAAAAACGGGCTGGACGATTCAGATTCTGCTCCCACTGCCGGCTTGATGACACTGCGGATCTTCGCCCACGGCTAGAACGAATGAGCGGACCCATTTCCGCAGTGCCGGCGACCCTTGCCGCACCCAAACACCTGTGACCCCGATCGCGCATCTGTTGGGAAAAGTTCCCTTGCCCCGCAAAATGCCTGTCGGTCAAGATCAAGCCGATGCGAACCGTCGGAGTCGCTAAGCGACCCGATATCGCCCCAGAGCGAGCAACGGTTCGTTCTAAGTACTCCGGGGACGTCCGTGACCACTTTTGCCACGCAAGCGCAGCTGCTGGATGTATTGATCGAGCTGCAGCCGAGAATTCGGCGCCTGATGACCCGCCGGGTTGGACGCGCAACCGCGGCCGACCTCACACAAGACCTGTTCCTGCGCCTGTGCCGAATCGGGACGCATCTTTCCACGCGTGACGACGCCCGTCGGTATTTGATGCGCATCGCCATGAATGCGGCGACTGATCACCGACGCATCGAGAGCCGCCGGACCGAGCTCCTGAGCGGCCTGCACGCCTTGTTCGCGGGCAACACGCCCGACCCGCAGGAGCAGCTGCTGCTCGACGAGCGGATGAGCGAGGTAGAAGTCGCGCTTGCCGAGCTGCCCTCCAAGTGCCGCGATGTTCTCTGGCTGAGCCGCGTCGAGGGCTTGACGCACACGGAGATCGCGGAAAGGCTGGGCGTCTCCAGAAGTCTGGTGGAAAAGTACATCGTACGGGCGCTGCTTCACTGCCGCGCCCGGCTGAGCGCCCTACCCGGCGAATGAGCCGTTCGTCCGCCACCGACGGCGATCATGCGTACGCGTCTACCTGGCACATCGCATTGCCGTCGCGACGCGTCAGGGAAGATCCCTGAGGAGCGCGCGACCCGCCTCGCTGCGGCTCACTTGCACACGCACCGTGCCGTCCTCGTTCGTGGCGATCTTCGCGGACACGCGCCAGATGCGCTCGATACGCTCGCGCGTCAAGACCTCAGCCGGTGGCCCGGCTGCATCGACACTCCCGGCGGCCAGCACGACCAGCCTGTCCGCATATGCAGCCGCGAGATTCAGATCATGCAAAACAGTGAGGACCGCCGCGCCGGCGCGAGCCATCTGCGCAGCCCTCCCGAGAATGGCGTGTTGATGAAACAAATCGAGGCTCGCGGTCGGCTCATCGAGCAGCAGTACGCGTGCAAGACCCCCGACCCGAGGCTCCCAGATCTGTGCTAGCGCTCGCGCAAAGTGCGTGCGATGCAGCTCCCCGCCGGAGAGCGTGCTGCAGTCTTGCCTCGCGAAATCAAAGGTCTCCGTCAGGCACATGGCCTTGGAGACAGCCGTGTGGTCGCGCTCACGCGTCGAGCGGCAGCGGTGCGGATGGCGTCCGAGCTCCACTACATCCCAGGCGCGGAAGGCAAAGGCGAGCTCGGGCGTCTGCGGCAGCACCGCCCGCTGCAAGGCGCGCTCCTCCGCGCTCCACGCCGAGAGCATCTGGCCGTTCAAGAACACCACGCCCGACTGCGGTGCCAGATCTCCACTGAGTACCTTCAGGAGCGTGGACTTGCCGGCACCATTGGGACCGACGACGGCTGTCAGAAGCCCTGGGGTAGCCTCGATGTCCACGTGGCCCAGAAGGTGCCGGCGACCTACGACGACGGAGAGGTCCCGCCCGAGCAGCCCGAGCAGCCTGATCAGCCCGGGCTTACCGGCGCTCATACGCTCAGGCCCTCCCGCATCATGTGACGGACCCGGCGAGCCGCCGGCGCAGCAGCGCAATGAAGAACGGCGCGCCAAGCGCGCTCGTCACGATGCCGACAGGCAGCTCCGCGGGTGCGGCGGCCATGCGCGCGAGCAGGTCGGCGAGAACGAGCAGCAGCGCACCCATGAGCGCAGAGGCCGGCAGCACGAAGCGGTGCGAGGGACCGCCGAGCAGGCGCACCAGATGGGGCGCAACCAGTCCCACGAAGCCGATGATGCCGGTCAGCGCCACGCTCGCGCCCGCCCCGAGCGCCACGCAGCCGATCGTCGCGCGCCGCACGAGCTCGACATTCAAGCCGAGATGCCCCGCGCTGCGCTCACCTAGCGCGAGCACATCGTAGCTTCGGCGCAGCGAGAGCAATCCGAGGCCGGCGACTCCCATCAAGAGCAGCATGGGCCAGATCTCGCGCCAAGTGGCGCCCCCGAGGCCCCCGAGGAGCCAGAAGGTCAGCGCGCGAAGCTGCGCGTCCGTGCCGAGATAGGAGAGATAGCCGACGCCGGCCGCCGTGAGGGCATTCATCGCAAGGCCGGCAAGCAGCAGCGTTGCGATCTCGCTGCGCGCTCCGCGGCTTGCAATCCAGTAGACACCGGCCGCGGTTGCCAGCCCGGTGGTGAACGCCGCGAGCGGCGTGGAGAATGGATCATGCATCCAGGCAGGCGCCGACGCGCCGAGCACGATCCACCCTACTGCTCCGAACGCCGCACCGCCGGAGACCCCGATGAGCCCCGGATCGGCCAGCGGATTGCGAAACAGCGCCTGCAAGGCCGCGCCTGCAATCCCGAGCGTCGCGCCTGCGCCGAGCCCGAGCGCTACCCGGGGCAGCCGAATGGCAAACAAGGCAGCATCCTCGATCGGCGAGGCAGGGCGGCCCATCTTGATTCCAAAGCATTGCGCGATCGCGGCGATGAGGTGCGGGAGGGGAATGCGCAACGCGCCGACGGCGCTCGCGGCAAGACAGGCAGCGAGGAGTGCTCCAGCGAGGGCGGCCACGACGACCCGACGCCGCAAGCGCAGTGGGTCGCGCATGATGGGAGTCCAAATTTGCTCCCGGGTTGCCGCCGTCACGTGGGTCAGCGCGCAGCAGTGCGCGCCCCTTCGCTGTGCAGCGCAGCGGCGAGCTCCTGGATAGCCTCCGGCGTGCGCGGTCCGAATCCGAGCAGCAGGAGCGCATCCATCGGCACGATGCGTCCGGTCCGTCCGGCTGGCGTCGAGGCAATTTCCGGCCGCGCGCGCAGCGCCGCAGAGCCGCCCAACATCTTCAGTGCGTAGTCGGCGACCACGATCACATCGGGTTGTAAGGCCAGCGCCGCTTCGGGCGTCAGCGGCTTATAACCGCTGAATCCTTCCGCCACGTTGCGTGCGCCCGCAAGCCGCAGCATGGCGTCCGCCGCCGTGTTGCGGCCGGCAGCCAGGGCACCGCCTGGACCCTGAGACATGAGGAACAGCGCTCGGGGTTGACCGGGCAAGAGTCTGACTCGCGCCTGCGCCGCCGCGAGCGCCGCACGAAACTGCGCCTCCAGCGCCTCTCCGCGCGTGCTGACGCCGAGTGGGCGAGCCACCTGCGCGATCTTGGCCAGCACGCCCTCCGGCGAGTGTGCATTGCTGACGTGCACGAGCGGCACTCTCGACTCTGCGAGCTGCGCCATCGCCGCTGCCGGTCCCGCGTCCTCGGACGCGAGGATCAGGTCGGGCCGGCAGGCGAGCACTCCCTCGGCGGACAGGGTGCGCAAGTATCCGACCTGCGGGAGCTGGCGAGCCGCAGGCGGATAGAGCGAGGTCTGGTCGTCGCAGACCAGCCGGCCTTCCTGACCCAGGGCATAGACGATCTCGGTCACATCCCCGCCGAGCGAGACAATGCGCCGCGCCGAGGCGGATGGTGCGGCCGAGGTCGCAATGCTCAGAATACCGAGAAAGGTGGCGAGCACGAGCCGCCCCTGCGCCGCTCTCACGAGACCTCCGGCAAAGCCGCGAGCACCGCGCGCCACGCCTCGAGCTCCGGCTTGCCAGGCTTGCGCCGGCCGAAGAGCTGGGTGAAGCAGAAGCCTTCGGCGTCGAAAAGCTCGAGCGAGGTCACATCGCCGTCGCGGGTAGGCTTGCGCACCACCCAGGCGCTCGCGACCGCATCCTCCCGTAGATGCAGGTTGAACGTCGGGTCGAGCACGTTGAACCACGGGCCCAAACGCCTCAAGTTCGTCACGGGACCGCTGTGGATCTGGATGCAGCCTGGATTCCCGACGAAGACCATGATTGGCGTGCCGTTGTCGCGCACGACTTCCAGCACCGTCGCGAGACTTTCCGCCGGCACCCGCCGCGCGAAGCCCGATCCGGCGAGCCGCAGAGCTTGCAGCCGGCCCACCGCGAGTCCCCGCAGCATGCCGAAGAACTCATGCGTATCCTCGAGCGCCGCCCACTCGCGACGCAGCCGCTCGACATCGATCTCGGTGTCGGCCCGATCGCCCGGAGCAGCCTTGATAGGCCGCACGGCGAGCGTGGGCGCCTGGTCCTCGGCGCGCCATTGCGCGATGAGACGATCGAAGGCCGGAATATCCGTCTTCGGCTTCTGATAGATCTTGTGAACGGCCGTGCCGTCCGCATCGAAGACCTGCAGCGACCGGCGCGGCCCCCGCTCCGTCTCATCGATCACGGCGAAGGTGTGACGCCAACGTGAAGGGAAGATTCTCAAGTCGATGAGCTCGCCCAGCACCAAGCCATGCGCGCCCTGGATGGAGACATCGAGGTAAGGCCCAATCTTCTCATGCACGCAGTGCTCGTTGCGGGTGAGCGCCATCACGGGGCCGAGCGCCGGCACGCTCTCCACGATTCGCGCCCCCTCGGTGCGCAGGCGTGTCGCGCGCTCGCCGACGAGACTTGCAATCAGCTCGCCCTCGCTGACGCCGAGGCGCTCGGCGGCTTCCCGCGCGCGCAACTGTGTCGCCGAGCTCTCGACCAGCGCCCGCCAAGCC
>JASHTA010000384.1 GCA_030040795.1 Gammaproteobacteria bacterium
ATGCGCGGGTGGAACGCGAGCATCGCGAGGGTCGTCGGAACGAGGATGGCGAGCGTGATGCGGTGCTGCTCGATGAGCGCAAAGATCGTCTCGGGATCGAACGAGCCTCGATGGATGATGCCGGTCGATCCCATGAACAGGCTCTGATGCAGCGCCATGTTGAGTCCGGCCGCGTGGAACAAGGGCACGGCCATCAGGTAGACGTCATCGTGGCGCATGCGCGTCTCGATGGCGGTCGCGAGGTACATCTTGAAGTACGTCGCATGCGAGACCAGCACGCCCTTTGGAAAGCCCGTGGTCCCGCTCGTGTACATGATCACGCAGGGCGACTGCGGATCGACGGCCCGCTGCGGCGGCGTATCCGGGTGGCCCTGCACGATCTGCTCTGCGCCCGGGACATCGCCGCCCAGCTGATCGGCCTGCGCTGCGCCGGGTCCGCCGCGCTCGCCCGCGTTGCCCGACTCCGGTCCTGAAAGGTCCAGCCGAATGAGCCGCGGCGCCGGCGCGCCGCTGGCGATCGCCGCGCGAGCGGCGGGGCCGAAGCTCGGCTCGAGGAACAGCGCCTTCGGCTCCGCATCGGCGAGGACGTGGCGGATCTCCTCCGCGCCGAAGCGGAAATTCATCGGCACGAGAATGGCGCCGCACTTGGCGACGGCCTGGGTCACGACGGCGTAGTCGAGCCGGTTATACGCGAGAAGTCCGACGCGGTCCCCGGCTCCAATGCCCGAGGCGGCGAGGGCGTGCGCGAGCCGGTTGGAGCGCCGATCGAGATCGGCGTACGAGAGCTCGACGCGATTCATGATCAGGGCCGGCTTGCGCGGATAGCGGATGGCGTTCAGCCGGGAGAGATCGCCGATGACGAGCATGGGAGGGCGAGTCAGGGATCCGAGAGCGGCATGACGGCGCTCGCCGTTGCGACGGTCTTGCCGTCCGCCTCGGCGGTGAGTTCCGCCTCCGCGAACAGGAGGTGGCGGCCGTTGCGGACGATGTGTCCGCGTGCGAGGTACCGGCCCGGTGGCGCGGGCCGCAGGAGGCTCACGTTGAGCGCCGCCGTGGAGAACACCCTCTCCGCGGCAGCGTGCACTGCGTGCGCCGCAAAAGCCATGGCAAAGTCGAGCAGCGTCGCGACGATTCCGCCCTGCAGCACGCGCGCGCCCTGCACGAACTGCGGCGGCGGCTCGAAGGCGAGCACCGCCGTGCCCCGCTCGGTGTCGAGCTCGAGCAGCTCTCCGCGAAGATCGTGAGCGAGAGGATTGCTCGTGATGGCGAGCGGCTTGCGGCCGCCTTGCAGGAACTGCAGCACGAGGGCGCGGTCGGTATTCACTTGCCGTGATTATTGGCCATCTGGTAGAAGGAAACAATTGTTACGATCGTCCGGCTCGCGCGTTTCGGGCCGATCCGGCCGCTCGGGAGAGCATGCGGGAGAGCACGGCAGTGCGTGAAGTATTCGTCCTCGGCGTCGCGATGACCCCCTTTGGCCGCCACCTCGAGAAGTCCTGCGCGGACCTCGGACGGCAGGCTGCGCAGGAAGCGCTCGCCGATGCCGGCATCGGCGTCGGCGATCTCGACATCATCTTTTACGCAAACACGGTGCAGGGCGCGATCGAGGGCCAGTACGGCATGAAGGGCCAGCATGCGCTGCTGCCGCTCGGCGTGGACGGCACCCCGATCGTCAACGTCGAGAACGCCTGCACGGGAGGGAGCACGGCATTCAATCTCGCGTTCGCCCAGGTCGCGGGGGGCTCTGCCGACATCGCGCTCGCCGTTGGAGCCGAGAAGCTCAACACGGAGGACCGGGCACGCCGGCAAGCCTCCTTCTCCCAGCCCGGCGACCTTGCGCAGATCACCGAGTTCCTGCGCCGCTACTCCGACCTCGTCGCGGACGTGAAGCCTCCGCCGGAGGCGGTCATCGACGACTCGCTGCGCAGCCCGTTCATGGATGCCTATGCGCTCAACGCGAAGCTGCACATGAAGAAGTACGGCACGACCTGGCGACAGATCGCCTCCGTCAGCGCGAAGAACCACCAGCACTCGACGATGAACCCCTTGTCGCAGTACCAAAAGGCCATGACGGCGGATGAGGTGCTTGGCGCCCGCATCATCGCCTGGCCGCTCACGCTGCCGATGTGCGCGCCGATCAGCGACGGTGCCGCCGCGGCCGTCGTCTGCTCGCGCGAGGCGTTGAAGCGCCTCGATGGCCGCCGCGCGGTGCGTGTCCTTGCGTGCATCATGCAAGGCAATCGCCGCAGAGCCATCGAGGACCCGGCGAGCGGCGCGCTCCATTCCACGGCACGGGCCGCGTTCTCCCAGGCGGGGTTGAGCCCAGAGGACATCTCGGTCGCGGAAGTCCACGACGCCACCGCGTACGGGGAGATCTCCCACCTCGAGATCACCGGACTCTGCGAGCCCGGCCAGGCTGGACCGATGGCCGAGAGCGGGGCGACCGCGCTCGGAGGGCGCATTCCCGTCAACGTCTCCGGCGGCCTGGAATCGAAGGGCCATCCCGTC
>JASHTA010000385.1 GCA_030040795.1 Gammaproteobacteria bacterium
TGTCCCACACATTCACGGTGAGATCGGGCGCGCCGTAGTCGTAATCCCCGCGCGCATCGCCTCCGTGGCAATCCGAGCAATCGGCCCTCGCGGTGTAGTAGAGCGCGCGCCCTTCCTCGGCCGGCTCCGCCTGGTACGGCCTGTGGTTGAGCTTCAGCAGATACTGGACGAGGTCGCGGATCTCGGCGTCGCTCAGCACGCCGCGCAGCCCCAGCGCGGGCATGTCGGTGACGTTGCGCGCCTTGCTGTTCCCCGAGCGGATGCCGAAGAGGATGGTGCGCTCGATGTCGTAGACGCGCCCGGTGCCGTAGAGCCAAACGCGGTCGGCGAGGTTCGGAGCGCCGAGGGCCGTATTGCCGCGCAGGTCGGCGCCGTGGCACGCTGCGCAGTATTGCTGAAACAGCGGCCGCGCTTGCGCAACGGCAAAGCGCACGAGCGCGGGATCGGCGGGCGCCTGATCGGGCAGCACGGCGAGCAGCCGATGCTCGAGGCGCTCGCGATGCAGCCGCAGGTCTCCCGCCGCGATGGCCGCGCCGGCGAGGACGATCACGACCGCCGCCAGGGCCCACTTCCAGAGAAAGGGGTGTCCCCGGGTCATCGACTGCACCGGCGCGGCCTTTGCGCTACTATGACGACGGTACCCGCATTTGCGAGATCACATAAGCGCCGCTCGCTCAATGTCAACGTTCGCACCACCTTGAGCCTCCTTCAGGCCGCGTCCGCCGAGACGGAGCTCCGCGGTCTTAAGTGAGCGCCATCGAGCCTCATGCAGATGAACCCTCCGGCCGATTCCAACGCGACAGAGCAGGTGCTGCCCCGCTCTCATCGATTGGTTCGCCACCTGACGCAGATCTACGGCATCGGCGCCGCGGTGGTTGCCGTCTTTCTCAGCCTCGCCCTGATACCCAGCTCCCTGCTGCCGCGGATCGGAGCCATGGCGCGGGATGCCGCAACGGGCGGGCTCGGAGCCATGGTGCTCTCTGCGCTGCTGCTCTCCCTGACCGCTCTCGCGGGCACGCTCGCTTTGACCGCGGCGAGGTTCCGATATTCTACGGCAGAGGGCCAATCCGCAGGCGCAGCTTCCCCACGCCGGCTCGACCGCCGGGAGGATCCCGGCTTTGCCGGGCGCATGGGGCAGGCCTTCATCGCTCCGACCGGAGCCGTGTGCATCTGGATCGCGATCCGCTTCATGTGGCCGTCGCCCGCCGTCGAGCAGCATACGGCGAGCGCGGACATCGCCGCCGCATTCGTGTTTGGGCTCGCCTTCGTCTCGCTCGTGTGCGAGCGGGTCATGCAGGCCTTCCCCCAGCCGCAGTTGCCCGAGGCCCCGACGCTGCGGCGGCTGTTGCTGCTCACGACACTGATTCTTGCCGCGGCGGCGTGCATCGAGCTCGGGCATGGCGCGGCTCTCCGGTGGCTGCGCTGGCCCGAGCTCGTCGTGGTCTGCGTTCCGGGCGTGGTGGCGGCGGAGCTTGCGGTGCGCGCGCTGGCGCGCCTGTTCCTGCCGGCGCGCGCTCCGGACGACGCTCGCGCCGTGACGGACAGCTTGGTCGCCGCTCTCGTCACGGGTGGACCGCGCGCGCCCGCCGTCGTGCTTCGCACGCAGTTCGGCCTCGACTTTGCCCGCAGCTGGGCGCTGTCGTTCTTGAGCGCCGCGCTGCTCCCGGCACTCGCCGGCACGGCACTGTTCTGCTGGATCTTGAGCGGGGTGAAGCTCATCGACATGCAGCACCGGGGAGTCTACGAGCGATTCGGCGCACCGGTCGCGGTGCTCGGGCCCGGCTTGCATCTGCTGCTGCCCTGGCCGCTCGGAAGGCTCCGCTCCGTCGAGTACGGCGCCATTCATGCCGTTCCGATCGGTGTCGATCAGTCCGCGGCGCAGGCGAGCACCGTTGCGGTCGGGGCCGAGGCCGTCCCGCCGGTAAGCCTCAACCGGCTCTGGGAGACCGCTCACGCCGATCAGGCTCATTACCTCGTGCCGAGCCAGAGCTCGGCGACGCAGAGCTTCCAGAGTGTAGCGACGGAGATCTACGTATTGTACCGTGTGGGGCTAACCAACACCGCAGCCTTGCAATCGCTGTATACGGTTGCGGATCCGGAATCCCTCATCAAGGCCGCCGCGAGCCGCCTGGTGCTGCGTTACTTCAACTCGCGGACGCTCGCCGAGGTGATCGGCGCACAGCGCGAGAACGTCGCCGGCATGCTGCGGTCGGAGCTTGCGGCCGATCCGGACATTCGCAGCGCGGGAATCGACGTGGTATCGGTGCTGATCGAGGAGATCCATCCGCCCGCGGGCGCCGCCGCCGCCTACCACGCGGTGCAAGCCGCGCGGATCGACGCGAGCGCCAGCATCTCGAACGAGCAGGGGCGCGCGAAGCGCACGGCCGGCGTCGCCCAGGAGGAGGCGCACGAGCGCAATGCGGTCGCCGATGCCAGGGCGGCCGAGACGATCCATGCCGCCGACGCCGTTGCGTATCGCTTCAATGCAGAGCGGCACGCGTATGAGGAGGGCAAGCAGTCGTTCCTGCTCGAGCGCAGGTTCAGCGCGGACGTTGCGGCGTATTCGCGAGCGCATATCACGCTGATCGATCATCGGCTGAGCTCCGATCAACACACGATCCTCGACCTGCGCTCGCTGGCCGCCGCCCCGCCTTCCGCGGCGGCCGGAGGCCTCGGCGGCGTGCAGAGCGTGACGAGCTCCGGCGAGACGGGCGCCGGTGCGGCAGGATCGGGCGGCACAGGTTCGGGCGCCGCGGCGTCGGCCGGAGGCGCGCCCGACTCGGTTCCCCCGATCACCCCGGCCATCGTCCCCGGGGCCGGGGACTGAAGCCATGACAGCACTTTCGGGTTTCCAACGGCGCTATGTTCATCGATCCTCCCACTGATGCCTCGACTCGAGAGGCCACGCGCGAGCGGCGATTCGGACCGCAGCTGCGCATCGGCGTCTCGATCCTGATCCTGCTGGCCGCGGTCGCCGCTGCATGTATCGTCATGGTGCCGGCCGGCGAGGCAATGGTGATCACCCGCTTCGGCAATCCCGTGCGGGTCGTGACGCAGCCGGGCCTTGCGTGGAAGCTTCCGGCGCCGATCGAGAGCGGCATTCCGATCGACCTGCGGCTGCGTACGACGTCCACGGGCCTTCAGGACGTGGGGACGCGCGAGGGGCTGCGCGTGCTGGTGCAGGCTTACGTCGCTTGGCAGGTGCCGGACGATCCGCAGCGCGTGCAGCAGTTTCTGCGCTCGGTGCGCAATCAGCCGGATGAGGCGGCGCGCCAGCTGCGCAGCTTCGTCAACGCACAGCTGCACATCTCCTCGAGCAATTTCGAGCTGAGCGATCTCGTCAATCTGGATCCGCAGAAGGTGCGGCTCGATGCCTTCGAGCAACAATTGCGCGGTCAGATCGCCCCGAGCATGCTTCAGGTATACGGCATCGACATTCGCCAGGTCGGCATCGAGCGCATGACGCTGCCGGATCAGACGCTCGCCGCCACGGTCGCCCGGATGCGTGCGGAGCGCGAGACGGAGGCGCAGCGAGTCACGGCGGACGGATTGCGTCAGGCTGCGGCCATCCGGGCCGATGCCGACCGGGACGCGAGGGAAGTCGTTGCGCAAGCGCAGGAGCAGGCGGCACGCACGGAGGCCGATGCCGTGCAGTCCGCCGAGCGCATCTACGCGAAGGCCTACCAGAGCGATCCGGGACTGTACACGATGCTGCGATCGCTCGATGCCCTGAGCAAGATGGTGGGCCGTAATGCGAGCGTCATCCTGCGCACCGACGCCGCGCCTTTCCGGGTGCTGGTCGATGGGCCCCCGGGCGTCGGCTCGACACCCTCGGCAGCCGACGCTCCGAGCGGCAAGGCAGTCCCCAAGCACCGCGGCTCGACGCGCACGCTGGCATCGGATCGAGAAGCGCCCGGGGCGAAGACAGGGCCGTGAGCGAGGTTCTCGATTCCTCCACCTCGTTCGAGGCGGTCGAGCCGGTCGGACCCCCGCCGCCGCCGCCGCCGGGGCCCATTGCCCAGTCCGTGGCGATCGGCTTTCGCGCGGTCTACCTCGCGGGCGCGTTGCTGCTTGCGATCTGGCTCACGAGCAACATTCGCGAGATCGCCTCGGACAGCCAGGCCGTCGTGATGCGCTTTGGCCGCATCGTGCGCGCGCAGCAGTCCGGCCTGCTCCTCGCCTGGCCGCGGCCCATCGAGAAGGTCGAGCTGCTTCCGGGTCCGGAGCGGCAATTGAGCCAGGAGGTGGCGACTCTCCCGCCCTGGAGCGAGAGGTCCCAGGAGCTCGTCGGGCCGTTCGGCTCCGACCAGGCGATCCCGCAAACCATCTCCGCCTACCTCACGGGCGACGGCAACGTCGTGCTGCTCAACGCGACGCTCATCTATCGGATCAACGATCCGATCGCGTACGCCCTCGAGCAGACTCATGTGGCACCGGCGCTCGATCGATTGTTTCGTGCGACGACCGTCCGCATAACCGCCGGCCGTCTTCTCGACGACTTTCTGGTCGTTCAAAATGTCAATCCGCAGAGCACCGATCAGGCCGTCATCGCGAGGCGCGCCGAGGTCCGCGCCTCGCTGCTCGACTCCATGAACGCGCGGCTGCAGGCGCTCGCGGCCGCCGGTGCGCCGCTCGGCATCGAGATCGAGCGCATCGACATGACGGGATATCTGCCGCCGGAGGCCAAAAAGGCGTTCGATGCCGTGCTGCTCGACACGGAGGCTGCGGATCGCAACGTCGCGGAGGCTCGCACGGACGCCGAGCGGCGCCGGCAGGCAGCCAATCGCGAGCGTGACCAGCTCTTGAGCGCCGCGCAGGCGACAGCCACGGAGCTTGTGAGCCAGGCCAACGTGGATACGGCCCGCATCCTCGCCCTGGCGCGCGAGGAGACCCCGCAGACCCGCAAGAGCCTGCTGCTGAGAGAGTACCGCACGGACGTTTCTCGAATCCTGAACAGCGTCGGCTCCGCCGTCTTGATCGACCCCAAGACAGGCGGTAGCTTCGTCTTGCCTGGAAAGCCGAAATGAGCGCAGCCGTACCCGACACCGACGCCACCTGTTGCAGCCCGGCCACCGCATTGCCGCTGCCTCCGGGCGGGCAGATCACCGGCGGCCGCCCGGTGGCGCTCCTCGACCGCGCCGAGCGGCTGCTGCTCGGGCTGCGCCTGACGCTCGCGCTCGCCGCGCTCTGCGTCCTCATCGTCGCGGGCGGCATGTGGCTCCTGTTCCCCGCCGACATCAACGTGGCCGAGCTGGTCGCCGGTGTCGCCGCGGTGCTGGTCGCCGTGCCCGTGTTCGTCGAAGCCTGGAACAGCCTGCGGCATCCGAGCCTGCACGGCATCACGGACCGGCTGGTTGCGCTCGCCCTGATTGCCGCCTGGGCCACCGGCGACCTGTTCACCGCGGCGCTGCTGCCGATCGTCATGACGCTCGGCCACATTCTCGAGGAGCGCAGCATGCTCGGCTCGCACGAGGCCGTGCGAGCTCTCAGCCGCTTGACCGAGGCGGACAGCCGCAGGCTCCTGCCCGACGGCAGCTTCGAGATTGTGCCGAGCGCCGAGCTGCGGGTCGGCGACCTCATCGAGCTGCGGGCGGGCGAGCGGGTTCCCGCCGACGGGATCGTGCGGCGCGGCCACTCGAGCCTCGATCTGGCCTCGCTCACGGGCGAATCGGTGCCCGTCGAGGTCGGCGAAGGCGGCCAGGTGCTCGCGGGCGGCATGAACATCGATGGACTGCTGCACATCGAGCTCACACGCGTCGGTGAGGAAAGCACGGTCGGCCGCATCATCGGGCTCATGCGGGAAGCCGAGAACGCGAAGCCCCCCGTCACGCGGCTGCTCGATCGGTATGCCGGCCAGTACATGGCGCTCGTGCTGCTCGTCGCCGCCGGGACTTGGTTCATCACCAGCAACGTGCCGGCGATGCTCGCGGTACTGGTCGCCTCGTGTCCCTGTGCGTTGGTGCTTGCGGCTCCCTCGACAGCCGTGGCCGCCATCGCCGTGGCCGCTCGCCATGGCATCCTCATCAAGGGCTCGGCATTCCTCGAGCATCTCTCCGAGGTCTCCTCGGTCATCTTCGATAAGACCGGGACCATCACCACCGGCGATCTGCGCCTCGCCGAGGTGCGCCCGATGCCCGGCGTCGACCCGCAGCTGCTCCAGCGGCTCGGTGCGAGCCTCGGCGCCGCGAGCAACCATCCGCTGAGCCGCGCGGTCGCCGCTTCTGTCTCCAAGGAGAATCGGCTGGAAATGGAAGACGCCCGGGAGCTCGGCGGCTTCGGCGTCACCGGCCAGTACCGCGGCAAGGCGGCCGCTCTCGGCCGCGCGGATCTATTCCAGCGCCTCGACATCGTGGTGCCGGCGGCACCCGTGCACAACGGCCCCATCGCGGGCGTCAGCCTCGGTGGAGAGTTCCTCGGATGGCTGCTGTTCTTCGATCAGCTGCGTCCGAGCGCCGCCCCGGCGATACAGGACCTCAAGGAGCTCGGCATCGAGCGCATGGTGCTGCTCACGGGCGACCGGTTCCCGGTGGCGAGGCAGGTCGCGCAAGAGGTCGGCATCGACAATGTCTACGCCGAGATGCTGCCCGAGCAGAAGATGGATCGGGTGATGCAGGAGATCAAGCTCGGCCACCGCCCCATGGTGGTCGGCGACGGCATCAACGATACGCTCGCGCTGCGCGCCGGCGCCGTCGGCGTGGCGATGGGCGCTCAGGGGAGCGGGGACGTTGCGCTTGCCTCCGCGGACCTCGCGCTGATGACCAACGACCTGCGGCGGCTCGGGACGTGCATTCGCCTCAGCCGCCGCTGCCGCTGGACGATCTACGTCAATGTCGCGATCGGCGTGGGATTCACGTTCGGCCTCATCATCCTCGCGGGCGCGGGAGTCCTCGGCGTGGAGGCCCCGATCATCGCCGCGCTGCTGCACAACCTCAGCACGTTCATCGGTCTCGGAAATGCCGGCCGGCTGCTGCTCTTCGATGAGACACCAGGCGTCGCCGCTCAGTCTCCCGGGCTTCTCGCCACGGGCTCCTCGTAGCCTTGTAACGGCAGATGGCGGAGGCGCCCAGGTGACGGCGCTCGGTGGAGTTCGATGCTGAGCGGTTCCGGAGCGTGGCCCGGCGCAGCCTTCGCGGTGCTCGCGGCGGTCCTGTTCGGCGCCAGCACACCGCTCGCGAAACTGCTCTTGCGCGAGGGCCTGAATCCGCAGCTCTTGGCCGGACTGTTCTATCTCGGCTCGGGCGTGGGCCTCGGCCTCTTGTTTCTCGCACGGCGGGTGGTCGGCCTCGAGCCGGGCGAGGCGCGGCTGCGCCGCCAAGATCTGCCGCAATTCTCGCTCGCCGTGCTGCTCGGAGGAGCCGTCGCGCCTGTCCTCATGATGGCCGGACTCGCGCGCACTTCGGCGGCCTCTGCCTCGTTGCTGCAGAACCTCGAGGGCCTCGCCACCATGGGCATCGCCTGGGTGGTGTTTCGAGAGAACGTCGACCGCCGCCTGCTGATTGGAGCGCTCGCCATTCTCACCGGCGCCGTCGTGCTGTCCTGGACCGGCGGATCCGTCCGCCCGGGCTCGGGCACGCTGCTGATCGCGGCGGCCTGCGTCGCCTGGGGAGCCGACAACAATCTCACCCGGCCGCTCGCCAAGGCAGACCCCGTGCAAATCGCTGCCATCAAGGGCCTGGTTGCGGGCTCCGCGAACGTCGCGCTGGCGCTTGGCGCACATGCCCGCCTCGCTTCCGTTGACACCACGCTTGCCGCGGGAGCCGTGGGCTTTCTTGCCTACGGGGTGAGCCTCGTGCTCTACGTGCTCGGCCTGCGGCATCTGGGCGCTGCGCGCACCGCAGCTTACTTTTCCACCGCGCCGTTCATCGGCTCGGCGCTCGCGGTCGGCCTGCTTTCCGACCCGTTGACGGAACGGCTGCTCGCGGCCGGTGCCCTGATGGGCGTCGGTCTATATCTGCACCTCAGCGAGCGGCACGATCACGCTCATCGCCATGAGGCGCTCGAGCATGCGCATCGCCACGTTCACGATGAGCACCACCAGCACTCTCACGTACCGTCAGATCCGCCGGGCGAGCCGCACTCGCACTGGCATCGCCACGAGCCCTTGACGCACAGCCATCCGCATTATCCCGATTTGCATCATCGGCACGACCATTCCTGAGCCACGCCAACCGGCGACCGAGCCGGTGGGAGAGCCGAGCCAGTGGGAGAGTCGAGCCGGCGAGAGAGCCGAATGAGCGGGACGGCGGTGCGCGGCTCGAGCTAGCGAGACCAGGCGCTCGCAGCGAGGTAGGTGATCCCACCGAGCGCCGTGATCCAGAAGCTGCTCGGCCAGTCGGTGTAGTAGGCGAGCACGAGTCCGCCCCAGGCATCGACGAGAGCCAGGGCGGCGCCGAGCGCAACGCCCGGACCCACACGGCTGGTGAGCCGTTGCGCGGCGGCTGCGGGCGCGATCATCAGCGCGAACACGAGCAGCACGCCGACGATCTGCGCGCATTCCGCTGTCGCTACCGCGACGATGGCGAGGAACAGGACCGACACGCCCTGCAGCGGCACACCCTTCGCCTCCGCGAGCTCCGGCTGCAAAGTGGCAAAGAGCAGCGGACGCGAGATCGCCGCGAGGCCGAGGAGACTCAGCGCGGCCAGGATGGCGAGAATATCGAGGGTCGCCGTGTCGACCCCGAGCAGGTTGCCGAAGAGCAGCGTCGTCGCCTGCGCCGCGTAGGCGGTGTAGAAGTGCAGGAACAGCAGTCCGAGGCCGAGCGAGAGGGCGAGGATGATGCCGATCGCGACATCGCGGCCCTCCAACCGCTCGCCGAGCAGGCCCATGCCGACGCCGCCGCTCACGGTGCTCACCAGAAATCCCCACAGGGGCGAGACGCCGATCAGCACGGCGCCGGTTGCACCGGCAAAGCCCACGTGCGCCAGCGCGTGCCCGGCGAACGTTTGCCCGCGCAGCACGAGGAAATAGCCAGCGCACGCTGCGACGATCGCCACGACCGCCGCCGCGCAGAACGCATGGCGCATGAAGTCGTATTCAAGCATGGCGATGCTCGTCCCG
>JASHTA010000038.1 GCA_030040795.1 Gammaproteobacteria bacterium
GCCGGAATATGCCAGTCGGGATAGGCGTCGAGCGTGATCGTCGCAGGCTGGTCTGGGTGCACGCGGCTGATGTAGTTCTCACTCACGTCCACGTCGACCTCGAGCGAGTTCATGTCGACGATGTCGGCGATTCCGCCTCCGCTCGAGAACGAGTACGAGACGATCTGCCCAGGCTGCGCGTCCTTCGCCGTGACCACTCCATCGAACGGTGCGCGGATGACGGTGTACTCCAGGTTGCGCTGGTTGACGACGACGGCCGCTTGGTCGGCGGCAAGATTCCCCTCGGCTACGCCAACTGCGGCCTGCGCGGCGTCGTAGCTTGCCTTGGTCGTATCGAACGCATCCTGACTGATCAAGCCTGCGGCCAGCTCCTTCTCCTGACGCGCGTAGGTCGGTCCAGCGTCCTTGGCGGCCAGCTTCGCTTGCTCCAATGTGGCACGGGCTGCCGCGACTTGCTCCACGGACTGCTCGAGGGTCGCGCGCAAGGGACCCTCGTCGAGCTTCGCGATGATCTGGCCCGCCTTGACCTTCTCGCCCGCCTGGACCAGCACGTCATTGACCCTGTCGACCAGCTGCGACGAGACGGTCGCCTCGCGCATCGCGACGACGTAGCCCGAGGCATCGAGGATCGAGCCGACCACCGGGGAGCCGGTGCTGCTCGTCGTGGTGAGCGCATGCGCGGTGACGGACTGCACCGGAATGGCCTCGGCCTGCGAGACCTTCCAGTACGCGACACCGCCGGCTGCGGCCACCACGACCACGACGATGCCGATGATGAGGCCCTTGGCTCCCCGCCGGCCTCCTGTATTCACGGGTGCCGGTGGCGGCCGGTCAATCCGTAACTGCTCGAGCAGCGAGGCTTTCGTTTCCATGAGGAGTCCTTACCGGAGCCCCGGCAGCGTGCCGGGATCGTTGCGATGCCACCAGCCGCCGCCGAGCGCCGCAAAGAGCGTGACGCTGTCAGTGTAGCGGCTCGCGAGCGCGCGTACGTAGTTGAGACGGGCCTGTTGATAAGTCTGCTGCGCCGTCAAGAGCGTCACGGAATCCACTGCGCCGACGGCATACTGCTGCTGGGTCAGATCGAGGCTCGCCTGGGCCGCATCGAGCGCAACGCGCTGCGCTTTGAGCGCCTGCGCGTCGTTCTCGAGCGCGGTGAGCGCATCGGCGACGGCCTGGAATGCCTGCAGCACCACGAGCTTGTACTGGGAGACCGCCTGATCATAAGCATCCACCGCGGCGCGTCGCCTGGCGCGCAGCGTGCCGCCCTCGAACAGCGGCGCGACGACTTGGCCGCCGAGGCCCCAGATACCGGCGCTCGCCTCAGCCCAGGTAGATGCATTCGTGGCCACATTGCCGATGTCGGTACTCGACAGGCTGATCTGGGGCAGCATGTTGGCCGTTGCGACGCCGATCTGGGCGCTCATCTGGTGCACGACGGCCGCCTGCTGGCGGATGTCCGGCCGCTGCGCCACGAGGGAGGAGGGCAGAGTCACCGGCAGGTCCTGCGGCAGATTGAGGTCGGAGAGGTCCAGCTCGAGCGGAGTGGCATCCCGCGGCGAGCGGCCGGTGAGCAGGGCAAGCTGATGCTCGGCCTGCGCCAGTTGCTGTTGCAGCGGCGGGAGCGTCGCGCGCTCCGTAGCGATGTTCGACTGCTGCAGCAGGATGTCTGAGCGCGCCTTGCTGCCGAGCCGGTAGAGGCCCTGGACGACACTGAGTTGCTGCTCCTCCAGAGCGATGATCTGGCGGGTGGCGGCGTTCTGGCCGCGCACGGAGGCGACCTGGATCGCCTGGGTGGCGATATTGGACGTGAGCGTCAGATAGCTCGCCTCGAGCACGAAGCTCTGCTGCTCGGCCTGCGCCTTCAATCCCTCGACGGTGCGGCGCTCCTTCCCGAAGAAGTCGAACGTGTAGGCGACGCTCACCGTGGCGTAGAAGGAGTTGGAGATGAAGTTGGGAAAGCCGGGGAAGACGAGCGCGCCGGGTGTCTGGGACCGCGAGGCGCTGATCTGGCCCTGGAGCTGCGGTAGGAAATTGCCCTCTTCCGCCCGGACGTTCTGGCGAGCCTCGCGCAGCGCGGCCTGCTGAGTGGCGATGTCGGGATAGCTTGCCATCGCCTGCTGGATCAGCGCATCGAGCTTGGCCGAGCCGAACAGCGTCCACCACTGCCCCGTCAAGTCGCTGCCGAGCTCGAAGCTCTGCGCTTCCCCGCCCGGACCCGCAACGCCGGTCGAGGCGGTCTGCGCCGGCAGCCCTTCGCGGGTATACCCGTCCTGCGTGGGGCGGGCTGGGGGGTGGTAGTTCGGCCCGACCGCACAGGCAGATAGAGCCAGGGCCATCGCCGCGCCAGCGCACGGGAGCAGGTCATTCGGAAGTCGGATGATGGTCATGGCTGCGTTAGATGCTGACGACGGTCTGAACGCTTATACCCGCGCGCAATGCTCGCGGCTGCACCCAGTGCGGCGCGAAGATATCGGACATTTCTGATGCGTGACTCACGGTGCGACGAATGCCTCGATTTTCCGGACGGGCGAGTCGTGGTGGAGACGAGCGGTCGAGTCATCCGGCCCGCGCGAGCCGGCGCATCGCCAAGCCGCCGAAGACCGTCGTGATCGCGAACAGGATCGCTATCGAAAGTTTCGGATCGAAGAAGGCCGACTGCCCCACGTGACCCGCGCGCAGCGCGAGCTGCTCGATATGAAAGGCGGGCCAGATTGCGGCCCACGACAGGAGAGTCTTCGGCAACGGGAAGAACAGTCCCGAAAGGTACAGCATGGGCAGGTAGATCAGCTGCGTCAGGCCCGGCGCAGCCGCCCCGGAGGAATGCACCCCGATCCACAGTCCCAGGGCGCAAAGCGACACCGTGCCGGCGACCGTGACGGCCGCAAAGGCAAACACTTGCGAGGCGTTGAGCGGCATATTCCCCGCAAAGCGCGCCGTGACGAAGACTGTCCCCATCGCGAGCGCAGCGAACGCGACAGCAACGATGGTTTTCGCGACAAGATAGGCGCCTTTCGGCGCAGGAAGCGCCCGCTTCAGTGTGAAGAGGCCGGAGTCCCGTTCGAGCGCGAGCGGACAGCCGATGCCGAACAGCGCCGGGCCCGCCGCCGCGAATACGCAGAAACCGGCGAGCATGAGCGCCACGACAGCCGATGCAACATGGCCGTGGAGCACCAGCAGCCCGATGAGCAGATAGAGGCCACCCGGCAGCAGCAGAAAAGGAATCACGAACATCGGCGTCCGCAGCTTGTGGAGGAACTCGTACTTCGCCTCGATGAGATAGGCGCGGAGCACCCGTGAAGCGGACATGGACCGGCTCGAAATCGGAAGTGAGGTCGGCATATGGGCTCCAGTAATAGTGTTATATATGACCATAACACCTGTCAAGCGCTTCGCGGTGTACGCTTCTCGCCGGCGCGCGCCCAGCCGGGAATCGCCGTTCTCACGCCGCCTCCTTGGTGAGCTCCGCAAAGGCCTCGGACAGTCCGGCGTGTCGAATCTCGAGGTCTCGGAGATGCGCGTCGGCGGCAAGCAGGCGGCGCACGACATCCTCGGCGTCGGTCGCAGTGATTTGCAGCCGGCCCGCATCGCGAGCGGCGCCGACGACGGACGGCCATCGCGAGATCTCGGCAACGTCGATGACGCTCGAGCATCGGATCTGCTTGCGCCCCACCACCGAGCGAATCTCATCGACCGTTCCCGATGCGATCAAACGCCCGCGCGCGAGCACGGCGACCCTGTCGGCCAGCGTCTGGGCCTCTTCCAGGTAGTGGGTCGTCAGAACGATGGCGCAGCCGCTCGCGACGAGGTCGCGCACCGTGCGCCACATGGTCTCCCTTGCCTGGATATCCAGACCTACCGTCGGCTCATCGAGGAAGAGCAGCCGCGGCCGGCCGCACACGGCGAGCGCAAATTGCACTTGGCGTTTCTGGCCGCCCGAGAGCTTTCCGTAGCGCCGAGAGGCGAGCGCCTCCGTGCGTGTGAGTGCCAGAACATCCTTAAGGGGCAGGGGAGAGGGGTAGTAGCTCGCCGCGAGATCGATGAGCTCGCGGACCCGCAACTCGGGCGTGAGGCCTGCCTCCTGCATCATGACCCCGACGCAACGGCGACTCTCCACCTCGAGCGGCGAGCGTCCGAGCAGCCGGACCGAGCCGCTGTCGGGCTGCGTCAGTCCGAGCCACAGTGCGATGGCCGTCGACTTGCCGGCGCCGTTGGGCCCGAGCAGCGCGAGCAGCTCGCCTTGACGCACATCGAGCGTGAGCCCGGCGAGGGCGACCGTCGAGCCGTAGCGCTTGTGCACGTCCGCAAGCCTCGCGAGTATTTCCACAGACAGCGTTTGTCGCGTGGGCTGAATCGGATGGGGGTCGCTCATGTCGGGGCCGCTCCTTGAGAGTCGCTCAGATGAAGTCCCGCTGGCGGGTCAGATGCCAGGCGACGAGCGCGGCGACCAGCGCTGCGAAGCCGATCTCGACCGCGAGGATCACGAACACGGCCGTGCTCCATACCGCGGCGGATCCATTCATGGTCGAGTGGATGGAGGGCACGCGCAGGATGAAGTAGAAGAAAAAGCTGATCGAGGTGCTGATCCAGATGATGGTCGCGCTGTGCCAGGCGTCGGATTCCTTGCAGATCGTGATGCCGAGAATCAGGAAGAACTGATCGAAGAGGAATATCCACGCGAGCACGGCGACCGGCACGAGTCCGTGCTGAACGGATGAGATGTACAGCATGAGCAAGGCGCCCGTGGCGATGATTCCCCAAGGAACTACGAAGTTTGTGATGGCCGCGATCAGTTTCGCCGCCGTGTACTGCCCGGTCGAGATCGGAAAGCTCAGCGCGAACAGCAACGCCTTTTCCTTGCGCTCGGCGACGATGGAGCCCATGCAGATGAACACGCCCTGGATGATCACGGCGGTGATGAGCAGGATGAGCCCCGCGTAACCCGCTGCATCGCCGAAGCGCGACAGCGCAAGGGCGAGGAGGCCGACCAGGACTGACGAGACGGTCAATCCACAGTTGAGCCGTATGTCCTTGCGTACGAAGTGCCAGACCATCGAGCGACTCATGCCGCACGCTCCTTCCGGCTCGCCATCACTTCGGCAACGAAGATCTCCTCGAGCGTCATGCGCTGGATCTCGCGCACACGGGCTCCCGCCGCCTCGTAGGCCGGCCCGAGCTCCGGAGTGAAGGCATTCGTGGTGACGACGCTCGAGCGGCCGCCGCTCGCCTTCACGTCGATCACTCCGGGACGCATCGGCAGCTGCCCGCCGGCCGGCAGCTCGAGGTGCAGCCGCCTCCAGCGCTCGAGGTACGTCTCCTTGTCGCTCGACTCGATGATCCGCCCGCGATCGATGAAGGTGATCCGATCGGAGATCTGCTCCACGTCCTGAGTGTGATGCGAGGAGAAGAGAACGGAGCGGCTCTCGTCGGTGACCACCTCCATGAGCTCGGAGAGCACCTCGTGCCGCGCGACCGGATCGAGGCCGGTCATCGGCTCGTCGAGCACGAGCAGCCGCGGGCGGCGGGCGAGCGCGAGCAGCAGCATCGCCTTCATGTGCTGCCCGTGCGAGAGGCGTTTCGCGATCTGCTGAGGAGGAAGATCGAATCGGCGCAGCAGTGTTTTTGCGTACTGCGCGTCCCATCCGGGATAGCACCGCGCGACCCAATCCATGTGCCACTGCAGCGTCATCCGGCCGTACAAGCGCATCTCCTCCGACACGAAGCCGATCTCCTGCTTCGCGGCGGCCTGTTCCGCAGGAATCGGGTGTCCGAGCACGCGCACTTCGCCGCGGTCCTGTCGCACGAGTCCCATGAGGATGCGGATCGTCGTCGACTTGCCCGCGCCGTTCGGCCCGATGAATCCCATGACCTCTCCGGGCACGAGCCGCATCCGAATGTCCTCGAGTTGGAAGTACGGATACGATTTCTCGACACCGTCGAGCTCGATGGCGGGAGGATTCTCGCCGGCGTGAGTCCCCTCGTTCATGCTCTCCCCCGGGTGATACGCTCGTGTGCCTCGCGAAGGCGGGCTTCGAGGTCTTCCATATCGAGCCCCAGAACGTAT